>NZ_JAAGOG010000384.1:0-2945 GCF_010747425.1 Nostoc sp. UIC 10630 | reverse complement strand
TATCCGACACACGACCTTTGATTTCCCCACCCTTCAAATGTACGGAGCTTTTTCAGAAATCAAATATTAGTCCTATATACACCGTAAGTATGTGTTGGGGAGGGAAAAAGATTTCTAATTTCCCGTTTTCATAAGCCAATACGCTTGGGTTTAGGCTATGCAGTGCCAAGAATAGTAAGAAAATCCCTCATCAAGTTTCTTAGAACCAGCGTAAATTCGTTCTACTACACTCTTTCAATATACAAGCGTGCAATTTTCCCCTTTTGACACGGTGATGCCTTAAATACAATTAAAAGTTTCAATAGCCAAAAAGGGATCAATTTAGCTGCTAGGTATCTTTTTTTACTACATTTATTTACCTCTATCCTGAAATTTAAGTTCGTTCTAAAGGCAAAAATCAAAATCTCGTTGTGATTATTTTATTTCGGTGACGCGCCAGCTAAGTTTCAAATTAATCCAAAAATTCCAGATAGTAGCAACTGCGATCGCAATAAAGTTGGCAATATAACGGTTAGGAATAATAAAATTGAATACCAAATTTAATACCAGTACATTCAATACCAATCCAGCAAGGCAAATGGCGTTGAACTTCAAAAACCGCTTCAGGCGTTGATGCCATTCTTGCTGTCTGGCGCTGACATCAGCAAATGTCCAAGCGTCATTCCACAAGAAATTATTTAAAATCGCAATTTCACCAGCGATAATTTTGCTGCGTGTCAGGGGCCAAGCCAAGGTAGTGGGATCACTGAGTAAATAAAGAATTGTCATATCCACAAATACCCCACTCAGTCCTACTAAGCCAAAGCGGATAAATCGGCCAATGGGGAAACCTGTTTGTTGAGTAAGTTTTTGTTTTTTATTACCTCCGGTTAGCCGTAACCTTACTAAATGGTGAATGTAATCTATGTATTGTTTCCATGTAACTTTGCTTTCACCCTCTTTGCGTTCACAAAATACATATCCAACTTCGGCAACTTCATCTACCTTCCCCCGACCGATTACTTCTAAGAGAATTTTGTATCCCACTGGATTTAGTGTTGCATTAGCGATCGCACTTCGACGCACCATAAAATAACCACTCATAGGGTCAGAAACTCTGCCCAGTACTCCCGGTAGAATAACCAAGCCTAATAATTGAGCGCCACGAGACAATAAACGTCTGACAACACTCCAGCTACTAACACCGCCTCCTTCAACATGACGACTAGCTACTGCCAAATCCGCTCCCTGTTCAACACTACGCAACAGTTGCATTAGCACCTCTGGCGGATGCTGCAAATCTCCATCAATTACCCCTAACACACTTCCCGTAGCTGCTTGCCACCCACGAATCACTGCCGAAGATAGCCCCCGTTCTTGTTCTCGTCGCATCACCCGCAACTGAGGGTATTCTGTTGTCAGAGATTGTGCTATTTCCCAAGTTCGGTCTGGGCTATCATCGTCTACCACAATTAGTTCATATTTTCCTGGAATTGATTCATCCAGTAACTGACTCAATATACTGACCACATTTTGGATGTTGTCACGCTCTTTATAAGTAGGAATTACTAGAGATAGATGGATAGATTCACCACTTATACCCACACCATGAGGGGGCAAGTCTGAAATCTTTAGTGGGCCCGTTGGTACTGCTAACAGCGAGTTGGATGAGTTTGTCTTCATAATTTCACATTTATCTGTAAAGACCAAAGGAAATAGAGTCGAACATCTGCGTGCTTTATTGACTGAACCTGGTTAGCCAAAGTTTTTTGTTACATTTAGATGTTCTGAAAAGTTTGATATCTGCCTCCTGCCTTATGAACGGAGGTTGGGTTTAAAACCCTTGTCTATTATCTCTGCACGTTTTATATATTCAGAAGTCCATAACTTCCTTTATGTGTAAGCTTTAAACCTTCAGTTACCCTTTGAAAAAATGATTTTTTCCATTTACTGATGAAACATAGTATTGGCATTATTGCTTCATGACTGTATCCACAGAGTGGCATATTACAGCACTTCCGCCAGCTATGAGGTACATCCTAAAAGCTGAAAGCAATGATAGGAGAGGGGCAAGGAGAAAACTATATTGCATAATAGCCGGAAGCGCTGTAACTGCATTTGCTCGTTTAATGTCACTATTATCTTGGCTGTTTTCAATAAACTTTGTTATTGATTCTATCCACATGACACACCCTGTACTTAGTCGCAAACATGACTTCAGTTGCTTTTTCAGTATTGAATCTTATCAGAAATGGTTTAGAATTGCTATACATCTCATGAATGATTTAGGATTGCTGTATTAATTGCTATATTGTTTTTTGAGTTTGGCGAGCGAGTAATAATTAAAGATGTTCACTTTTCCTAAGTAACTTTATAGTACTCTTGAGTAAAATGCATTCAATTGTATATAATTATTATAACTAATGATAATACAATTGAAAATCGGATTGCAACTTGAAGTGTTTAAAACTAGCAAGGTAAACACCTAGCTTCATTTGAATTTTGGATTTAAAGACCTGTATTAAACTCACAATAAGCGCATATCAAATATTATTGACAAAACTAAAACTATAAAATAAAGGTTTATGGTTTGGTTTAGTTCTACAGGCTAAATAGCGAAGGCTTAAGTTATTAGCAATAAGCGGTACTGAATGGGATTACTTAGGTCTCTATTTAGATGATGAGTTTCTCATTCAAAATCTGTGCTTGCCTTGGTATTAAACCATTCTATATTGTTAATGAATGATTAATTATTTATGCTTATGCTAAATGTAAACAATTTATCTAACAGTAAGAAAAACCAAATATTATTAAGTTTCGCCATAATTTTTTCATTAATATTATGTGGAGAATTAGCAATTAGAGCTTATTCTTTTTATCTTGATGCTTTAGGTAATTCCACAGGTCGATATTTACCTGATTTTCCCAACCCTTTTGACCAAATAAGAACAGGCATAGAATTCCTT
>NZ_JAAGOG010000090.1:0-30709 GCF_010747425.1 Nostoc sp. UIC 10630 | reverse complement strand
TTTCTCGAATAACTAACTGAGACAGTACCGATTTTCATTTACTTATTTGAACCGCTAAATTATGTAGTGGCGACTCATACCAATTCGCAATTCGCAATTCGCAATTCGCAATTAAGAAATTTAGTGAATTGGTTTCAAAGGTGAATCGCCGTTGTAGTATCTAATTACCGCTTGTTACCTTGCGGCATAACAGTCTGATTCTGTCCTTGCAGAGATAGCCGTGCCTCAGTTTCCGAAACTGCTGGTAATGCTGGTGCAGTGACAGCATTACTAGCCCAGCGTTCATACGTTTCATTCGTCACCCAGTGAACTGTTGCCCCAGATTCCGCACCACTACGAATCATCTCTGCCGCTTCGAGCGCATCCTTCTCAAAGTCAGACTGAGGATTGCGATAAGACCACTGAATAAACCAGTACGTTCCCAACGTCCCTTCCACTTTTTGGAACTCCGCGCAGAAAATGTAGTTTTTCAGTACCGAAGTGATCGCCTGATAACAGAACTCCTTTGGATCTCCCGGCATCCCTTCCTCGCACCACTCCTGGAAAGCGCGATGGGCGAAGTGGTTGTACAGTCCAGCAAAATTGTCTTTACTGCGGCGGTGGATCAGGAAAGAAAGCAGCATGGAGGCTGGCCCCTTGAACTGGTCTTTGAGTCCGCCAGTAACAGGAATCACCCAGAGTTCAGTAAATGGCTCGTTGGTGAAATTCTCGTTGATGGTCAATGCACGGTCAGGGCGAGAGATTGCAATTGCAAAATCAGCCTTATTACCTTTGAGATATCCTCCTGCTTGTGCTTCTAGAATCGTCAGTTTTGGGGGACAATCGAGAAGGAATTGACCGTATTCTTTAGCGCAATTGGCTTGTAGTTTCGGTTGGCTGGGTGGAATGAGAAAAACACTGTTGTTGATTTTGATGGTTTCCATAGTTGCGTTGTTGTTGCTAAAAATTGTGTTGATACTGGATAGTGTTCGACTTAGCTATTTATGAAAATGCCAGGAATTGTTTTTAACTCATATTTCAGCAGTTCAAGTTGGCGTAGACATTTTTCTATTTCAGCTTGAATCTCTGCTCTCAATTCCTGTGGTGTCAGTAGTTTGATTTCGTTCTCTAAGCGATTTTCTTCTTCAATGGAATTGATATCAGGCATGATGATGTACCGCCAGCCTTCACCATATTGATGTGCTAAAAGACTGTCGCTTGGGTAATACTTGATGCCGATAATCAGTCCTTGTTCTGCACGCTGTCTCAAGCTGAAGCGAGGGTATTTCCAACCGTGTGGAATTGTTATTGTTGGTTGCATACTTCTGCCTTTTGATTAAATTTGATTTCAACGACTTCTTCGACACAACCCATTGCCTCGCTCAAATAATGCAGAACATCTCCCAAGTGAGTGGCTGCCTCTGGATCAATCTTTTGATCAGCAATCAACAAAAGCCAGTTTTCATCTTGGGCAATCGTCTGAATCCTCTGGTAACACGAGTTGAATGCTTGTAGTATTTCTATCGGTTCCATTGATTTATCAGATGAATTGTGGTGTTCTATTTGGATAAAATTTAGGTTTGCTCCTTCCTACACCGGTGGGTCTATCCTGCCCACCCGTTTCTTTCACTGCCACTTTCATAAATTCGTCTAGTCCAACTGCTGCTTCTTCTGCCTGGGCGTATCTTAGAGAATCCACTCCGTTAGACCAGTGGGTGATGTACTGAAATATCACCCCAATCATCGAATCGCCCTTATACACTCGATAGTTTCTGGGGCAGGCTCCGTCAGCGTAAACCAGCTTGTAGCCAGGAATCTCTTGCACCTCTGCATTGGGGTCGGTTGGAGAGAGGAGAATTTTCTCTTGGGAATTATCGAACTGGGCTTCTTTAAGAGAAAATGAGTTTATCGTGTGTGCCATGATAATTTCGTTTGTCTAATTTCGTTGTAGAGGCGATCGCATAACTCTAGGGGAAGCGATCGCTTTTCTTACTTGCAGTAATAAGGATTTCTTACACGTGTGCGTTCGGATCTGCTAGAGGACGCATAATTTTCAGTTGATGCTTATCGAAACCCGAATCTTAAAGTATGGGGTTACTTGCTGTATTTTGTGCCATCATTGTGTCTGCTTAGTGATTAAACTTGTTGGCGATTGCAGTTGTCTTGGTGTGCAATCGCCTTTCTCACTTTCAGCAACTTACGCCGCTACTGCCGCTCGGACTCCCAGCAGCGCAATCACATCTTTTGCACTGCCAGCAACCCGATTTACCCCGTACTGTCTGGGTCGAGCGTACCATCCTTGTTGATTGCACCCGACGAAGCCGACAAAGTGCCCGTTTTGATAGAGTTTGGTGCTGAACGAGAGCCAGTCAATCTCCCCGTGGTACAGACCAAAAGCAGCGCAGGCTTTCTCTAGCTCATCGCTCAATCGCTCGTTGCGCTCCAATGGAGTTTCTGGAAGTGTCGCTTTAACCTCTGCAACTCTTGTAGCGAACCAGTTGCGGTCGAATGGTAGTCGTCCCCCTTCCACAAACTGCACCCATACTGTGATTCCGCCTTCTATCCAGATGGTGCGAACTGATTCGGGTTCCACTTCGATAATCTCGCCAATGATGCGGCGATCTCTGCTGGTGAGAGGGTCTTGGGTTGGAGCTACAGCTTCGGCTTGGGATTCGAGGTGGCTGTATAGTTCTGCTTGGGCTAAGGTTTGTTCATCAACAGAAAAATCGATGATTGCTTGCGGTGTATGTGTTATGTAGGTCATAATATTGATCTCCATTCAGTTGGATAAAAAGCGATCGCTCGGTTTACCAGACAGTAGCGGTCGCTTTTGTTATGTGTGCAAACAACGTTGTGGTTTGGCACAACGCTCTCAAAAAGATTTGGCGTAGCCATATATTTGCGACTCAAAGCCAGTGGCACTTGAGCAACACCAAAACAGGAGATACAGCGTATCAGGCGACGTGTACAACTTCAAACGCTTCAACTGCCGTCCGTCGTCCTGTCGGTAATTTCTTATTCAGTGCAAATCCATTTCCATGCTGTGTACCCCTCGCCTTCTCTGGTTGTGCCAGTGCCTCGACTACTCATCAAGCCGTCACTCTGGATTGCTGTCAAAGTTCAGATAGTGCAAACCCTTTATTGCGTCCGGGTGCAGGCAGTTTGCTTTCCCTTGTCCCATGTTTTATAGTATAGCTTAATAAGTTACACTTGTAAAGTCTCACTGAATAAGTAAAGCTGAATAAGTAAAGCTTGAAAACGGAGGAAAGAAGCGCTATGATTTGCTTACATTAATGGAGAAGTGAAGTTATGAACTTAATGCAAGTTACTTTGTCGGTTGATTTGCCTGGTCTAGGCACTCGGATTAGAGAGATTAGAGAGTCCAAGGGTCTATCCCCAACTTGGGTAGCAGCCCAGGCTGGTATGAGTGTTGGGAACCTCTATCGTATAGAAACAGAAGATGCAAAGTCTTTACCGCGTGAAACTTTGCGTAAGCTTTCTGATGCCCTTGGTGTAAATTTTGATGCCGAGGTTAAAGCTGCTTTAGTGCAAGAGATGGAATAATTTTTCTACTAATGATGCGGTTAGCATAAAGCAAACGTTATTGCCTCATTAGTATATAAATTTAGTAATTGTATTTTTTGCAACTAACAATCGGAGTAATTACTGGAATTATCTTTAGATAAATAGCACAACAACTAGAAGCGATCGCCCACCGTCCAAAGTTAGCGATCGCCTGCTCAATCCGTTAACGACAAAGTGAGCTAACTATAATGCTGACACATTTTTTGAAAAATCCCCCAAATCATCTGCTGGGTTCACTTTGGTTAAGCTGCACCACCCCAACTTTTAGGCATCTACCATAGTGAGCAATAGATATGCTGACACTAGACAGAGAACAAACAACAGCACTCGATTATAGTGTTGTCAACACCAGCATCCAGGAAACCTTCACCGCCATCGATAGGTTCGAGTGGCAAGCGGTAGATGAAATTCTCCAGATGAGGGAACAACAGCTTTACCTGCAAGCTGGATATAAAAACTTTGAAGAATACTGCCAGCGTGAATTATGCGCCTGGGGTGGATACCGACGAATCAACCAACTGCTAGGAGTCAAAAAGGTCATAGACGCAGTTGGTGAGTTGGGCGGACACATCAAAAATGAGCGCCAAGCTCGTCCACTGCTGCGGCTAGTCAAGGAACCAGAAAAACTAAAACAAGCTGTAACGATCGCTCTCAAAGATAACCCGTCCCCTGGTGAATCAGACTTTGCGGCTGCTGCAAATATTGTGGTTCCTCAACTTCCACGCAAAAAGCAATCTATTCAGGAAGCAATGGTTCCCAAAATTGAGGAACCAGTGGTTCCTAAATCCGCTAAAGTCACAGTTTCACAACAGTCACACCCAAGGTATGGAGATGAGGGAACCATTGAGGCAGACGCACCAAATCGCTGGCAGCAGATTGTCACCTTTGCTGATGGTGAGAGGTTGTTGATCAACAATGCTGATTTAGATACCCCAAGCGTTCCCTTCGCCAGAGAGCGCATTTACCCCACAGAATATACAGAAGCGATCGCTGCACTCAAAGAGCAACACCAGCAAGAGTTAGAGCGACTTTCCCAGGAATTGAGGATTGGTTTGCAAACAGAGGCCACAGTCAAAGCAGAAGAACAAGTGCAAGAGCAAATCCAATCTCTGCAACAACTCTTCAAACAACAGAAAGAAGAAAATATCCAGTTGCAGCAGCGTTTAGATGAGATTGAATCGCTACGGCAGTTGGAGACTGAAAATCAACAACTCCAGCAACGTATTCAGGAACTAGAACACGCCGTACAACAACGCCCTTCTCAAGAATGGGGAAATACCATGACCCAACAGGCAACTAGAGCTTTGAACAAGCAGGTAAAGCAAGCCTTGGAGAAAACTATTGATTTGCGATCGCTAGCCCAAGAACCGCCCAAGGAGAATGCCCAAGAATGTCTACGGTTGATGGGGATGGCGTTGAAGAACTTAGCCAGCGCCATGAACAACACCCAAGCACTCGAAGCGGCAGCGCTAATTCTGGGAAGTGAGCCGACACCATCAGCGATCGCCTACCGAGCCGAACAATTGGAAATGTTGCCCCAGGCGGTTAGTGATATTAGACGGGTACTGTCAAAACCTGGGTGTAGCTGGGAGGACTATTGGGCAGTGGCGCAAGAGTATGAGGTAATCAAACAGGACTACTGGGCTGAACTTTCCATCCAAGAAACTGATTTAATTACTGCTCTCCAGAACGCATCTACTGAACCGGACACAATTGGCATCGGCTCCATCGTTGCCCACGCTGACCTCTACCGCACTTTGTATGTGGAGAGGGGTGAAGTTGTAGAGGACTTGGGCGAAGAGTTGGTGGTTGCCTGGGATTGTTGGAAGGAACAATCGAAAAAGACTGATAGGTATTTCCGAGACGAATTGCGATTCTGGCAACCGGAAAAAGAGTAGGTGAAATTGTTGATTAGAGCGATTGCTTAGTTAAAAACTGTGCAATCACCCTATGAAAAGTGTCTCCGCCGCAAACGGTAGACAACAGCACGATTATAACAATGTAGCTAGTTGTACTACCAAATGTACTGATGATTTTTTAAACCGATAAATATCAAACCAAACTCTGCAATCGCTGTAGGGAAATTTCCGTGCGTCAACATAAATAGGAGATTGTAAAATGACCGCAACTATTACAAAACCCAGGCTCAAAAAGGCTGCTAGTAAACCACAATCCCCATATAAAAGGCTTCATGTGATTATTCCAATAGAAGATATGTTGTGGACATCGCAACAAAAGCCTTCAGTTACGCAACTGTGGCAGGAATGCTGGACGGCTGACCCCTACGGTTCTCGGTGGATGCCTCTAACAAGTGCTTTGGGGTACAGTACTTTTATCTCTGCAAAGAAAATTCTATCTGACAGTGGTTTGTTCATTTTCAAGCCAGACAAGTCAATTCAGGATGGCCGCGAGACGATGAGGTGGACTGTCAAAAATCTACATGGAAGCAGAATTAGGGACTTTTGGGAGAAAGCCAATTCTTTTAATCAGCAATCAGATTCTCAAAAACAAGAACTAAATGCTGAAAAACAAGAACCAAGTGCTGAGATTTCAGAGATAGATGCTGGCTCTGAAGAAATGGGTGCTTTGTATGAAGCATCTATTTTAGGTAAAAGTCAGTCAGAACAAGCGTTCCAGAAACCCTCACGAACTGGTCAGAAACTCCTCACAAACTCTTCAAAAGAGATTGTGAGGAGTGTTTCTGACACGCTTACAGAAAATTCGCGTGTAGAGGAGACGGCTCACGCGCCCTTGGGGGGCGCTTCGCCTAAGACTGTCGAGAGCGTGTCAGAGAATGAAGTTGACTTGCCTGTGGCAATGAACTGCACGACACTAGCGCTTGTGGATGCTGCACTGAGTCAACCTGTTCCGTTGTTGGCTGAAAAGCAGGACTGTGGTGTTGAGGCGATATTCCCTCATGAAGAGACTTGTTCCGCCGCGCCCGTTGCCCAAAATGAATTTTCTGACAAGGAAGCGATCGCTAATCAAACACCGGGGCAAGTAGAACAGGGAAATTCAGCTTTGTTGTCAGGAGAAAACCAAGTCTTTAGTGTTGAAGTGAAAGTGGATCATGAGGGTAAAAGTTCCGCCGCGCCCGTGCCAAATCCTGAAAAATGGTCACATGAGGCGATTGTTGCAAGGGCAAACGCACGACCACAGCGTATGCAGAAACTGAAAGTAGCAGCGAATTCGGGGGAAAATCCGGGGTTTGATTTCTTGCAAGAGTGTTGGGATGATGACCCTGCTTTGCAGATTTTGATCAAGAAGCTGCTGGCGAAGTTTCCGCAGTGGGGGTTGGTTGCGGTGGAAAGGGTGCTTGTGAAGTGGCAAGAGTAGCAAAGATTCTGTACCCGTCGACAACTTGAAAATGGTCGAGTCGTGCGATCGCACAATGGTGCCATGTCATTTCATTCTTCTCTAAATCTCAACATTGACCAAAAGTCCGTCACTTTTAAGTAGCTGACCGCTCAGGATAATCAAACCTTGAGTTTCTAAATAGTGAAGCACTTGGTTAACACATTGTTCAACAGTAAATCGATCGGTTTGACAGATAATCTCTGGATTTATTGGTTCTTCGTAAGGGTAGGAGATCCCAGTAAAATGTTGAATTTGTCCGGCTCTAGCTAATGCGTAAAGTCCTTTAACATCAAGGGATTCACAAACGGCTATAGGAGCATAAACGTAAATTTCGATAAAGTTGGTAGAAGTTTTTTTGAGTTCCTCTCGAACTTGACGATAGGGACTGATGGCGGCAATGATCGCAATTATGCCATTACGACTAAGTAAGTTAGCCCAAAGCCAATCCGACGCACATTTATATCTCGGTCTTGTTTGCTGAAGCCTAGACCTTGTGAAAGATAGATGTGAACTATATCACCATCTAGAATTTCTGTTGGGTAACTTCGCGTTTGCAGTTTTTGGTCTAGATTGTGAGCAATCGTTGTTTTGCCAGCACCACTTAACCCAGTTAGCCAGAGAATTGCACCAAGGTGTTTCATGTTTAATTTAATACATAATCATCATATAGCGGTTTGCCGACGAGTGAGCTAGGTGGGGGCGGGTATCAGCACCAGCACCGCCGATTAACAAAGGAGTCTGTACCCCCCCAAAGAAAAAGTTCTTTCTGCCCTCTGCCTCCTACCTTCTTCAACAATTATCTCAAAACTAATGGTCTATCCCATTAGTAGGGGCAATTCATGAATTGCCCCTATATTTCATAGCTTGATGCATAAGTCCTAAATTTATTTCTTGGAAATCCCTTATATAAAGCTTGCATGAACTTGATTTTTGCTTACGCGAGCGTGTCATGAGCTTCTATTGATAAAATTTACTTATGTAATTTTGGCAAAAGTCATTACCACAAAATGATTTATGGAACAACAAAAAAATGCATATTCATCAATTTTAATCAGCAAACAAAATATATTCAGACAAAAAATAAAGTTAATGTGATGTTTATGTGATCATGTATAAGATTTAACAAAAAGTTATATTTTCAAGATTTGGTGAAGCAGTTTATGTGATTCTACTTAAGAGATAATTGAAGAGGCAAAAAACCTACATCGGGATAGGATAATTTTTTATTCTCCTCCCTGGTAGAAAAAATGAATCAAAATCCTGTAACTGTAACTAATAGCTTAGAAATAAATGCCTCACGGCAGTTCACCCCTTGGTTGTTAGAACAGAATCTCAGTCTAGCTTTCACTACATATCAAGCAGGTAAATTATTTTTCATCGGCTTGCAACAAGGCGGCAAACTATCAGTATTCGAGCGCACCTTTGAACGCTGCATGGGTTTGTATGCCCGTGGCAACAGTTTGTATATGAGTTCGCTTTATCAACTGTGGCGCTTTGAAAACATCTTACAACCGGGACAAGTTCACGACAACTACGATGCTGTTTATTTGCCCCAGATAAGTTATGTGACGGGAGACTTAGACATTCATGATATCGCCCTGAGTAATTCCCCATTCCCAAACGGCAAAATTCCCAGTGGTGGCTTAAATGAATCAGAGAATCTGATATTTGTCAATACCTTATTTAGCTGTTTAGCCAAAGTTAGTTCCACCCATAGCTTCATTCCCCTGTGGCAACCGCCCTTTATTAGTAAATTGGCAGCAGAAGACAGGTGTCATTTCAACGGGTTGGCAATGCGAGATGGTCAACCCAGATATGTGACTGTTGTTAGTCAGTCAGATGCGGCGGAGGGATGGCGGGACAGGCGGGCTGATGGTGGTTGCGTCATTGATGTGGAGAGTAACGAGATAGTAATTAAGGGGCTTTCTATGCCCCATTCTCCTCGGTGGTATCGAGACAAATTGTGGTTACTCAACTCTGGGACAGGGGATTTTGGCTACGTAGATTTGGAACGAGGCAGCTTTGAACCCGTGGCTTTTTGTCCGGGATATATGCGTGGTTGTGCATTTCATGGCAACTTTGCGATCGTGGGGATTTCTCAGCCGAGGCACAACAAAACCTTTAGTGGTTTACCCTTAGATGAAAAATTGCAACAAAAAAACGTCGAACCTCGATGTGGGTTGCTGGTGATTGACCTGCGGAGTGGAGATATTGTGCATTCCTTGCGAATAGAGGGAGCCGTACTGGAATTATACGATGTGGTGGCACTACCAGGGGTGCGTCGTCCAATGGCGATCGGCTTTAAGAGTGATGAAATTCGGCGGATGGTGACGATGGGATGAGTCTAGAGGTGAAATTTCACGTTTCTAGTAGTCTGCCAAGGAAACTTTGCGTTGTGGTCAGCAGAGGAGCGGAGGGGCAGAGGGAAAAGAACTTATACAATCTCTCCCCTGCTCCCCTGCTTACCTCCACGTAGCAATTTTGGGTTGGTACACTACTAGACTCAATAAACAACACAAGGAGAATCAACAATAATGGCGAATGCAGTTTTAAATTTATCTGACCTCAACGGCAGCAACGGCTTCGTGATTAACGGCATTGATGAGCGTGACCAATCAGGCGGTTCTGTCAGCAATGCGGGGGACATCAACGGCGACGGCTTTGATGACCTGATTATCGGGGCAAGATACGCCGACCCCAACGGACAGAATTATGCCGGGGAGAGCTACGTGGTGTTTGGCAGCAGTACTGAGTTTGGAGCCAGTTTTAACCTCTCGTCCCTTAATGGCAGCAACGGCTTTGTGATTAACGGCATTGATAGATATGACCGCTCAGGCACTTCCGTCAGCAGTGCTGGGGATATTAACGGCGACGGTTTCGATGACCTGATTATCGGGGCAAATGTTGCTTCCCCCAACAGTCAGTCTGCGGCAGGGGAGAGCTACGTGGTGTTTGGCAGCAGTAATGGGTTTGGAGCCAGTCTTAACCTTTCGTCCCTAGATGGCAGCAACGGCTTTGTAATTAACGGCATTGATGAGCGTGATTTCTCAGGCAGTTCTGTCAGCAGCGCAGGGGATATCAACAACGACGGCTTTGATGATCTGATTATCGGGGCAGCTGATGCCTCCCCCAATGGTCAGCCTTTTGCCGGGGAGAGCTACGTGGTGTTTGGCAGCAGTAATGGGTTTGGAGCCAGTCTTAACCTTTCGTCCCTGGATGGCAGCAACGGCTTTGTAATTAACGGCATTAATGAGGGTGACTTCTCAGGCGGTTCTGTCAGCAGTGCGGGGGATATCAACGACGACGGCTTCGATGACCTGATTATCGGGGCATCAAGTGCCTCCGCCAACGGTCAGAATGGTGCTGGGGAGAGCTACGTGGTGTTTGGCAGCAGTAATGGATTTGGAGCCAGTCTTAACCTTTCATCTTTGGATGGCAGCAATGGCTTTGTGATTAACGGCATTGATAACCGTGACTTATCAGGCAGTTCTGTCAGCAGTGCGGGGGACATCAACGGCGACGGCTTTGATGACCTGATTATCGGGGCATCTGGTTCCTTCCCCAACGGTGAGAATCGTGCCGGGGAGAGCTACGTGGTTTTTGGCAGCAGTAATAGGTTTGGAGCCAGTTTTAACCTTTCATCTTTGGATGGCAGCAACGGCTTTGTAATTAACGGCATTGATGCAATTGGCTTCTCAGGCAGTCCTGTCAGTAGTGCGGGGGACATCAACGGCGACGGCTTCGCCGACCTGATTATCGGGGCACCCTTTGGCTCCCCCAACGGTCAGAATGGTGCCGGGGAGAACTACGTGGTCTTTGGCTTTGGAACGCTGGCTACAACCAACGAAGATACTGCCGTGACTATCCTTGCTAGCAATATCCTACCTAGATGTACAGATGCAGAAGGCGATACCTTAAGTATTAGCAACTTCACTAACCCCACTAACGGTACACTAACACTCAACGACAACAGCACTCCAGAAAATCCCAGTGACGACTTCTTCATCTACACTCCCAATGCCAATTTCAACGGCACTGACAGCTTCACTTTCACTGTTGCTGATGGCAATGGCGGCAACACTACAGGTACTTTTAACCTCAACGTTAAACCTGTCAACGATGCACCCATTGCCGTCAATGATACTTTGACTGCTAGTTTTAATACTTCTAGTACTATCCTTGCTAGTATCCTGTTGGCTAATGATACCGACATCGATAACAGTAACCTCCGTATTGCTAGCGTTAGTGGCGTAACTAATGGTACTGCTGTGCTAAATGATAACGGCACTCCGGGCAACTCGGCGGATGATTTCGTAGTGTTTACCTCATTCAATGGTTTGAGTGGCAATGCCAACTTCAACTACACTATCAGCGATGGTAGCCTGACTAGTACTGCTACGGTTACGATCGCAGTTGGCACTAAAATTACTGGCACTAACCAAAACGATACCATCTCTGGCACTCCCGGAAATGACGCGATCGCTGGTGGCAAGGGCAATGATATTCTCACAGGCAATGGGGGTAATGATACTTTTGTTTTCCGCCTTGGCGATGGCAACGACACCATCACTGATTTTGCTGGAATAGGTATTGGCTCAAATCCATCAGCAACGGTTATTAACCAACTGGATACATTGCAATTTGTCGGTAGTGGTTTAACTGCCCGAAATCTACAACTAACTCAAAATGGTGAGAATTTAGAACTCACCTTTGCTGATGTAGTTTCTAGCAAAGTTACTCTGCAAAACTTTCAATTAGAAAATCTGGATAATTTACCAGCAAATGATTCACGGCTAGCGTTCGGTAATATCCTGTTTAATGGACAGACCAGTGTAACTGACAGTTTTGATGTCTTCAATGCCAACTCCACTCAAACTAATCTCTTTAACAAGAACACCGTCACCTTCCTCAATGACCTTAACAATAACGTCGCGGGTTTTGACAACTCCAATGATGTGATTAATGGTCAAGGGGGTAACGACATCATCAATGGTAATAGTGGAAATGACTTATTACGGGGCGGTGAAGGTGATGATATTCTCATTGGTGGAAAAGGTAATGATACAGTTGTGGGTGGCAAAGGCAATGATGTTCTTGTTGGTGGTGTGGGTGCTGACCTTTTCCTTTACAACAGTAATGCTGACTTTGTTGGTGTTGATGCGATCGCTGACTTCGAAAGCGGCAAAGGTGACAAGATTGTACTGGATAAAACTACCTTTAGTACAATTACTTCTGCTGTCGGAACTGGTTTTAGTAACATCACTGATTTTCAAATCACGAGTTCAGCAGCGACTAGCATGGCAAAAATTGTCTACGATCCTTTAAATGGTGAGTTGTTCTACAACCAAAATGGCAGCGCGGCTGGTTTTGGCAGTGGTGGACTATTTGCAACTCTAACTGGTTCGCCAACTCTCACCGCATCTGATTTTGTGCTGCAAGCATAGTTTGCTCAAAACACAGAATGTCGAGTAGACACGTCCGAAAAAGAATGTAGAGATGTAGCAGCGCTACGTCTCTACAAGGGTTCTTTATTTTTAAAGGGGGATCTTAAAATCCGCGTGTTGAAGAAACGGCTCATGCGTCCTTGAGGGGCGCTTCGCCTCAGACTTTTGAAAGCGTGGAAGAGTTGGAAAAAGACTTACCTACGGTAATAGACTGCACGACGCTAACGCTTGTGGATGTTGCACCAAGTCAACTTGCTCAGTTGCTAGCTGAAAAGCAGGACTGTGGCGTTGAAGCGATATTCCCTCATGAAGATACTTGTTCCGCCGCGCCCGTGGCTCACAATGAAAAATCATTAAATTCTGCGATGCCTGCGGCGGGCGTAGCCATCGCTAATCGAACACAGGGGCAAGTAGAACAGGATCACTTTGCTGTGTTGTTAGTTGAAAATTCAGTTTCGGGTGTAGAAATCAAAGCAGTTGATGAGGGTGAAAGTTCCGCCGCGTCCGTACCAAATCCTGAGAAATGGTCGCATGAGGCGATAGTTGCAAGGGCAAATGTACGGTCGAAGCGTATGCATAAACTGAAAGTTGCGGCGAATTCGGGGCAGAATCCGGGGTTGGATTTCTTGCAGGAGTGTTAGAATGATGATCCAGCGCTGGTGATAGTTATCAAGAAGTTACTGACAAAGTATCCGCAGTGGGGGATTGCTTGTATAGATGGGGTATTGGTTGATTGGGTGAGATAAAAATCACACTGCCTCAGAATATGTGCAGCTAAAGCGATTGCTGCTTGATAGTGCTTGTCTACTCTTGTGCAGAAGGTGTAGATCAAGATTCCCTTGCATTGATACCGCGCAAGGACGAATTACTTTCTGAAAACGGGGACGCATAATCTGCGACTCGCTCCCATCCCCACTTATAAGCAGTATCAACTAGAATTTCTTTACCATTTCGGAACTTAATAAATTCCTGCCCGTGATCGTAAAATATGTCTGCAACCAGTTGATTACGCTCGTCGTAACCCCACTTATCCACTGCTGCCCTCCACCAGCGTTTTCCGGGGGAAAGCAACTGTTCAAGTTCTAAATACTCCGGTTTCCAGTATTTGGTGCGCCATTGATTTGCGAGTGCCTCAATTAGTATCGCAGTCGGGTAGATCGGCTTCAGGTTTTAGTAAGCCGTGGAGAAAATTTATAACTATGTAACAAAGAATTAAGCAGAAAAGGTAGAGTTAAATCTTACACGTTGTGTACTGTAGCTTCCCTTTTCTCCTCTTGTTTGAATTCCATCAATGACAGCATAAGCAATGGTAGTACTCATCCTCAAAAGTTTTAGAGGCTAGTTCATCTTTTTTGAGGTGTTGCCACTCTAATTCAATTGGATTCATCTCAGAACAATATTTGGGTAGAAAAAAGATGTACAAACCCATGTCTTCCCACTTTGACCATAATTGCCGTACTTCTTTGCACCGATGTATTGGCCCGTTATCCTGCACTATGACTCTGATACGTCCACACTTTTGGGCTTGGGCTGCTTCAATCTCCATCATCTGAATATAAGATTTGCGTGAAACGCCTCCAATTACCAGACCGTAAACGAAACTAATTAACGGTTGAAGAAAGCCAATAATACTTAACCTTCGACCTCGACGCTTGCTTTGTTCTAAACGTTTTTGTTCGCCTCGGAAGTAATAGCTGTAACTCGGTTCACTCCAAGCACAAAAGCCTGATTCATCCATATACTTTAAATCTATTTCTCCAACAGCAGCAGACAATTCCAACAATTCTTACGTCTGCCTGTTTGATTTCTTGTACTACCGGGTCTTGTTTTCCTTTATGGCTTTTCCTCGTTCGCTTCCAGATGATCCCCTTTTTTTTAGTACCTGTCTTAACCAGTCAGGACTTAATTTAATTAAACGTTCTTGTTCTAACTTTTGGGCTAATTGGACGCTGTTATATGTACGTGGTTCTTTCTTCAAACATTCTTCTAAAAAAACTATGTCACCTTCCGCCCACTTCTGTTTCCCTCCACGCCCTGCTTTTTCCCAAAGCCCCTCCACCCCTAGCTTTTCCCATCTATGCAAAACTTCTCGCACTGTTTGTGCAGTCCAATTAAAGTGAGCCGCTATTTTCTCTACGTACCAACCATTTGCGCTCAATCTAATCACTTCTGCCCTGTCTTTCACTTTCTGGGGTACATCTGCCGTTCTCAAGTTGAAAAGAGTTTTATCTTGTTCTCTGGTCAGAAAGACCCTTAAACGGCTGCCCATATCTCTGTTACCTTTGTAGACACATTATATGTATTTACTTATTTTTACACAGTTTGGTTTTTCCACCTCGTTCTACTTATTTTGAAGGCATTGCTTATGATGTAACGCTTCATTACGCATTAAGAAATCATGTACTGTCTGGTTGAAGGTATAAGCATTCTGATGCTGAATCAGTTGCACTTAGAGCTATTTAATACAATGACAATCATCTTATTCATGGCGACAATCCGAGATCGTGCAGTAGCCCTACAGCTTATCTAACTTTTCACGGTATGTGGAAAAAGAGCGAGCGTGTAGGGCATGGGGTGTAGTAACCTGCAAATTATTCTAAGGAAAAAAGAAAACAGGAATCTAACTAAAGAAAAAACAATGCAAAATCTCCCTTTTGAATTTAGCCACGGCGGATATATCAAGGAAGATACCGTGCAACAGAGAATTGCCTTACGTCCAACAACGACTCAGGCAATTGATGTGGAGACAGATTTCGATTACCTCTTCCCAGATATTGCCAAAGATCCAAACAGTCTACTTCCGGCAGACAACAACCAAGATGTTATTGACAAACTCAAAAAGCTAGGTGAGGCAATAATTGACAGACAAGACCCTGAGTCTGAAGATACTAACTCAACAATACCTCCAGTTTATACTTACTGGGGACAGTTTATCGACCATGATATTACTGCCAATACAGATCGGGCTGTCACAGACCTCAAAACCGATATTACCAAAGACGATTTCACGCCTCTGTCACCCGACTTCGTAACCGATAACCTCAAGAATTTGCGTCGCCCCACCTTCGATCTTGATAGTGTCTATGGTGATGGACCAACTCTAAACCCTAAAAACCCCACCGAAGCAAAAGACTTTTATCGAGAAGACGACCCGGTAAAACTGAAAGTTGGGCAAAATGCTGAACAAAATGCTAAAGGCGAGCCAGTTCCTGGAAGCAAAATTCCGCCAGTTGAGGATTTATCGCGCGACCTGCCACGCAATAACAAAATAGCTACGATCGGCGACAGTCGCAACGACGAAAATCTGATCGTGGCACAATTCCACACTGCTTTCCTACGTTTCCACAACGCAGTAGTGGACTGGGTGCGGAAGAACGAACCGAAGAATGCCCAAGACAATAAAAGACTATTTCTTCGGGCGCAGACTCTGGTTCGTTGGCACTACCAGTGGCTTGTCGTCAATGATTTCCTTAAAACCGTGACTGCAAGAGGGACAGTGGACAGCATCCTTCGTGATGGGCTGAAATTCTACCATCCCCGCAATGGAAATCTTTTCATGCCCCTAGAATTCTCCGTTGCAGCTTACCGTTTTGGACACAGTATGGTGCGTGCTGCTTATGATTACAACCGGAATTTTACAGACCAACCGGGAGCATTGACGGACGCAACGTTCTTTTTACTGTTTACCTTTACAGGAAAACGCGATCTAGGCGGGGGAGAGAATGGCCCTGGCCCATCCAATACTCTGCCTTTTAACTGGATTATTGAATGGGATCGCTTTGTTAACAAAGAAAGCGCTGCCAAAAGGCAGAGAAATTCTGCGCGGAAAATCGACACGCATCTTGCATTTCCTTTGTCAGACCTAATTAATGAAGGTAGCGGTGGAGAAGATCCTATTCAAAAACTTTTAAGGCACCTTGCTAAACGGAACCTACTACGTGGATATTTCCTCAGTATTCCCACCGGACAGAGCCTAGCTGACAAACTAGGTATCAAAAAATTGACAGTTGAGGAGCTTAAACAAGGCAATTCAGCAAACTTGAATGAAGCCCTTGAACCTTTTCTAGAAAAGACTCCAGCATGGTATTACATCCTTAAGGAATCCGAAGTTCGTGCAAAAGGCGACTCTCTGGGTGAAGTTGGTAGCCGCATTGTTGCTGAAACCATCATCGGCCTAATTAAGAATGATCCATCCTCATACTTCTACGAACGTGAGCCAGTCCATGACCATGGCCGTGAGCGCGACCGTGAGCGAGACCATAACCATGACCACGACCGTGAGCGCGATCATAATCGTGTTTGGAATCCCTCCAAAGGTGTCAAGCTCCCAAATGGTGGCGAAATTCGCGTGATTAATGATTTCCTGAAGTTTGCCGGAGTGCTGCCAGCATAGTCATCTTAGAGCTTGTCACAAAACAACCTTGACATTGATCATTGCTCCACTCCAAAGAGTGTGGGGTGTAGTAAGACTTGCTTCCGTTCTCTACACCCTACATCCTACCCCTAGTCTTGTAATAATCAATCTTGTGGTTAGGGATTAATTATAGCGATCGCTTCTCTACTGGATAAATTAACCATCACTTCTATTGTTGAAACTGCGGCTGCATATTTTTATGCAATTGTTGCAGGGGTGATGAGGGTGAAGGTTCCGCCGCGTCCGTGCCAAATCCTGAAAAATGGTCACATGAAGCAATAGTTGCGCGGTCAAATATGCGACCGGAGCGGATGCAGAAACTCACGCGTTGCGGCGAATTCGGGCGACAATCCAGGGTTTGACTTCTTGCAAGAGTGCTGGAATGATGATCCGACGAAAGCAGATTGTGATCAAGAAACTGCTGCCGAAGTTCCTACAGTGGGGTGGTGCTTGTGTGCATTGGGGGGCTTGCATATTTCAAAAGTCTGATACTTTTAGGAATCTTTAACTTCAGGCATCGTTAAAGAGTGAAACAGCAGTGTTATTTTGCTAAGTAACGAACTAAAGCAAAGACAGGCAGGTAAAGCGTGGATTTGGAGCAATTTACAACGCTGATTCATAAGCATGGCTTATCAGAGTATCAAGATGAGATTTTGGCAGGTGTGCGCCCTGCTGTCTTGTTGAGGCTTGGGCAAGTTGAACCAGGACATAAAGGGCAAAGCCGTGATGCGATGGAAACCCCAATCAAGCAAGTAGCGTCTTAATTATAATGACTACGACTATATAAAGAACGCAAAAGCGTGAAAGCCTGATTTTTACATGCAAAATTTTGATTTATCCTTGAGCATTTTTTCAAAGGCTGTCTGAAAGCTATGTAAAAGCTCAAATCTGAATAAACCCTTTAAATAAAGTACCCGACAAAGCAATGATGACTGGTTTTACCCAACTCAAACCCCAGTTCGTAACTCATTTAGGATTGCTATATCAAAAGTTTTATTTAATTTATTTGACTTGTCTGAATATTAATCAGCCGCTTCAGTACATTCTCAAAGTATGCCTTCTGGCAACAATCGTTAACAGTTTAGCTGTCAATGTTGTTGCTGCTGAAGTACAAACTTTTGGCCAAGATGGTAGACATGGTATAGATGGTCGGTCTGGACGAGATGGGAACTCTACATCAGATCAAATAATTCGCGCTAGCGAACAACTACAAACGATTGACCTCTCCGGTACAGATGGCGAAGCAGGAGAATCTGCTATTTCTGGTGAACAAGCTTCTGGATGTCAACAGCCGCAGAATGTGACAGTAAATGTATGCGGTGGTAATGGTGGTAATGGTGGTAATGGCGGTAATGGTGGTGATGGCGGTAATGGTGGTAATGCTACTGTTTACTTTGAGTCATTATCTCAACTCAAGAATGTGGTGTTACGTAATCGGGGTGGGAGGGCAGGTATTGCAGGAAAGGGCGGACAAGCAGGTAGTGGATGTAACTGTACTCAACCGCGCTGGACTGTAAACTATTGCACTTGGGCATTGATGGCGCAACAAACCAACGTAGCTAACGCCGAGTGGAAAGAAATTAAAAGAGAGTTATTTCGCTGTTCGGGTGATGCGTTTTATGACGAACAACAATATCAACCCCAGTTAGCAATTTTAGATCCAAACTACCGTTATGGCTGGAAATATATTGGTTTATCACAGCAAAGAGATTTTACTTGTGAGAATGGCTTTATTGGTCAAGCGGGACGCAACGGTATAGATGGGCAACTTGGTAGTTACGGTCAAGTATTGTTAGTCAAGGGTACAGAAATTCCTCAAGAACAGATTAGTTATAGCAATCGCGTTAGTATGTTAGTCGATCGAAGCATTGGGCTGATTAAGAAAAATTTATCGAACAAAACGGGTCTACGAAGTCTACTTGGTACTGGTTCGGATGTCCGAGATAGTTATCGTTTATTAGAAACCGTCCAAAGTTCTTTTAAAATGTCTTGGCAAACTGTTAAACGCCCACAAGATTTAGGAGATCCTCTGCTAAAAGCTGAAATTACTGAATCAGGGAAATTGCAATTTTATATTCCAGGCACATTAGAATATAAACTTAATAATTCGCAAAACCAAACCGAAATTGTGGTTACTGGAGGCATTCACCCTAAACGTTTAGGACGTTTTAAATTTAAAGGATTTGATCGCTTCCCCGATCCCCGCAATTTTACTCTTCTAGATGAAGGTAAGCTTTTGGGCGAGTTAAAAATGGTTAAATTGACAATTATTTTGTCTCAAAACAATTCTAAAGTCAGCGAGATATCTTACCCACTTGTTCCAAATCGATCCTATCCTCACTGGGCGGATGCTTATCAAATCAATTTGGGCGATCGCTTTGATTCTTGGCTTCAACCAGGGCAACCTGTTGAGTATGAAATTCGCATTGAACAAACTACCCGTGCCGGAGTCACTTATACATCTGGAATGAAAATTGGCTTTGTTGCGGGTAAGGTTACTCATTCTCCCAATATTCAATACTACTCAGGAACGGCACTAACAGATATATTAAAGCTGATAGATTAAACACTCTACAAAAGTTTCAAAATTCACGTCTGGGTTTAGTCATAATATGAAACTCGTTGATAACCAAACCCCGGGATGAGTTACGCAAGTAATTACAAACTTCTTAAACTGCAAGTGTTTCAGATTTTCTTACTGCCATTTGGATATCAATCGTGAAGCATTCTGATATCATGGCAAAATATGTGGTAAAAAACACCACATTAGTCACAAACTTTAATGCTGCGAATTCTGGTTAGCTAACAGCAGTAGCGAACGCTACTCTAGTTTTAACCAAAGCTTTTGAAAAGACGGGCGAAAAGCTGAGATAAGTTTATGAGTGAAAAGTTTAATCAAGGATATGCCGTTGTCATTGGTATAGGTGCCGATTTACCCGTTACGGTTGATGATGCGACTGCTATTGCTCATTTCTTGAATAATCCGGCTTGTTGCGCTTATCCCCATAATCAGGTGCGATTATTAACTGAAGACGCTGCTAACCGTGAGTCGATCTTGTCCTCCTTAGATTGGTTAGCGAACACTGCCGAACCCAATGCCACAGCAATTGTCTATTTTTCTGGTCACGGTTTGGAAACGCCCGACTACTATTTGATGCCGTTTGGTTACGATATCAAAAATTTGGAAAGCACGGCAATTTCTGGCCAGTTATTCAGTGAGAAGTTGCGTTCGATTCAGACGCGCCAGCTTTTGGTGCTGCTAGACTGTTGTCATGCTGGTGGACAAGCACAAATAAAAGGAGCTGTGAAGTCGCCATTGCCACCAACTACCATTGATGAACTGAAAAAACATAGTGGCAGAGTAATAATTGCCTCGTCACGTAAAGATGAAGTCTCTTGGACGGGAAATCCTTATAGCGTTTTTACAACAAGTGTCTTGGAGGCACTGGCAGGATATGGAGCTTTTGAGCAGGATGGTTTCGCACGAGTGTTAGATTTAGCACTCTGGGCAGGACGGAAGGTGCCGGAACGCACTAATGAAAAACAGCATCCTATCATCAAAGTCAGCAACTTAGAGGATAATTTTGCGATCGCCTGGTATGCGGGTGGAGCTAAAAAAGTACAACCGCTAGAGTGGATTAGCAGTCATTCTTTGGAAACGAGTAGCGTTAATGCTGCCCAGTTGGCTACATGGCAACGTATGCTAGTCAATTATCGAGAAAATTTGCTGCTTATAGAGGAACGCATGAGCGAGTATGTTGATTTTACTGCGATACCGTTGCAGCTGATCAAAAGTAAGCGCCAGTTGGAAGCAAAAATTACCGATTTGGAACAGAAGCTAGGCTTAACATCCTTTCCCTAACCATACATAAGCTATGAAAGATAGCATTGAGTCTGTACGTAAACAAATTACCGAAAATGAAAAAAATTTACGGCTAATCGAAGAACGAAAAGCAGAGTATGTTCAAGCAACTGATATTCCGTTACAAATTATTAAAGATGAGCGACGGCTTCAGCAGGAATATAACACTTTAAAGGAAAAATTAAGAGAATTAGAAAAGCATTCTCCAGCAATTTCTACGCCTTCCTCTCAAGTAAAAAGAACACCATATATTAGAGCATGGCAAGTTAGTATTGTGGGTTTAGTAGTGGGTGTGGGTGCAATTACTTTCGCGATCTTCAAACCTCCGCCAAATGGTAATGACAGACCACAACTAAACCCGACACTAAAACTAGGAGATGTTGTGCCACCAGAAGCAACTAAAATTGCTGTGGCTGTCATGTCTAATTGTCCAGAAGCACAGAATACACTAGTTAAAGAACTGCAAAAAGTATTTTTGAATAAAAAACCACAAATCTCTGTTGAAAAACTACAAAAAGAAGTTCAGGATACAACAACTGCACGTAGTCAGGGAGCAGAAATTAATGCTGAACTGGTGATTTGGGGGAGATGTTCGCAAAACACAAATTTTAGTGATGTTAACTTTGAAATACTTATAGCAAAAGGCACACCAGAAGTTTACGAACCTAAGTCACTTTTATTCCATAGTCCTAGTGAATCTCAAGTTCTAAATCTTGCTGAGGCTTTGGGTAAGTACTTACATCGAGATTATGCTGATGTCGCTAGTACTTTTGACGCAATAGCTGCGGGTTTTGCAAGTAATAGCAGCAGTAAGGCGTTACTACAGCTAATTCAAGGCAATAATTTACTTTTCACTCGTAAATATTCAGAAGCAATTGAAGTATATCAAAAAGCAATTAAAAATCAGCCCAATCAAGCAGGCTTATATCATAATCTTGGCGTTGCCTATTTGAATCAGGTATACAAAACATACGAACATAAAAGTGTTAGTCCAGCCGATTTTAAACCTGCAATTAAAACATTAAATAGAGCAATTCAACTTGAACCTAAATTTAAACTGTCTCATATATCTTTAGGAGAAATTTGGGTATGGCTAGGAAGTGTTAATCAAAATGTTCTTTATCTCCAAAATGCAGAAACCAGTTGTCAAAAGGCTAATAGTCCAGAGGTGCCTCAAAAAATACAAGCACAAGCAAAAGTCTGCCTTGCCACTATACAGATAGTGCGTTACAATTCCGAGCAGAATGGAAGTCTACAAAATGTAGATAAAATGGGGCTATTAAAGCTTAATACATCCTATTGGTCAATGCCCTTACTAACTCAGGGAACAGCCGATTATTTTCGATGGAGACAGGACATGAAGAGTGAGACTATAAGAAATATAGCTCAAAAGAACTTAAACGAAGCCCTTCACAAAATGGAAGATGACGTCAATCTTGAGAATTCGAGAGCTAGATATGAAGGAGCAAAGTCCTATCTTAATAAGCTTCAAAGTAATTAAATCGAAACCTCAATTTTGTTCCGCAAGTCCCTTTGGCAATTTATACTAAGGCGGATGATTTACACTTGGATAATACTGAATCCATCATGCTTGTGCCATATTTTATGCTCATGGAAAGCGGGCTGGCTATGATAATGAGTTCGCATTAATTCGATAGATAGGACATCCTCCCATTCATCTTTACTCAATTTCTCCCCTACTTCCTCTCGTCTTTTTCTGTCATCTCTAACGAATTTCAGTAGTTGTTCAAATGGACTAGTTCCAGGTGTAACTGCACCTATCGGCTTGGCGGTAAACTCATGATTACGGTCTGATGGGACTTCATCGAGCTTATCCGTCTTACACTGGTTTATGAGGTTTTCAATTTCGTTGATGTCTTCTTGTGTCCTGTTATTTCCCCAATAACCTACACTTTCTATTAGAGAGATATATTTGCTTTCGTCCGGAGATTTTACTGGAAACATTTTAGCATTAAGTATCCCGTTTACAATTGTCTCGATATCGTTCTTCATATCTGAAGCTGTTAGCAGAGGATTATGTTGCTGTGTTGAATTTTCAATTAGTGTACTCTCTTGCCAGTGAACATTCCAACGTTCTTTTAAGACATTAATCAGTTCTTCAAGCGTCTTTTTAAAGTTGTTATTCCCCTGTTTAGCCACAATATCTAACACTGCAAGCGAAATGAAAGGACGTAGCGCAGGCATGGGATGCTCACCATCGTTTTGAATTAAATCTTCTCTGGTACGAATATTTTCCCGAACCAAAAAGTCCTGTGCTTGTTTAGCATAGGATGGGCCGATTAAAAGCGTGCCGTAAATATCAGCAAATGTCTCTTCTGCCCAAAGCATCCAAATGTTAAACTTTTCAAATACCGACTCGATATTTACTTGTGTTTCAGTGGGATTATCTAACTTCACTTGAGGTAAGGGATTACTAAAAATCGCACTAGCAATTTCTTCCTTGAGAATCTGCATCCGTGTACGATATTTCTCTAAATCGCCAGTGTTCCAAAAGACATGATGCCCTAATTCATGAGCCATAGCTGATGGACCATCTTGTTCATAGCGATCAAATGGAACACCGAGTAAAGGATATATCTGGTAGGGGTAACGGGTAATATGAAATATTTTGTCAAAATAAATGATAGGCTCTTTTTCAACAAGATTTTGTGACCTCTCAAGCAATTGGTGTGCAAGTTGATCGGCATCTTTAAATCTCTCTTCATAAACGGGATTATAACGCTGATTTATCGCTTGGCTAAATGTATTCCACATAGAACGAGTATGTTCTAAAGCTATTGAAAGTACACGTTCATAGGCCATCTGTTTGTTAGAATATCTTGCTTTGATATTTTCCTTTACATCTTCATTTAGAAAATAGTTGTTATATTCTTGGAAGAAATGCAGAAATTCCTCTAGTGCAGATGGCATATTTTGATGTTGTTTTTGATTGTCTATCTTTGCCAAATTATCTTCAATCTGCTTTAAAAGGGCATTTAGCTGTTTTTTCAGTTCTTCTTCTCGAAGATATGGTAGTTCTGTTGGAATTTTCTCTAAAGCTATACCATATTCTAATTGTTTTGGTTCATTGTTTAAGGATATTTTACTTTCCATAGTTTTTTCTCCCAATACTAATAGAAAAGCACATTTAATAATTCCCACTCAGCAGGAATTTGAGGTTTTTAAAGCCAAGTGTTTCTTGATTAATACCATCATACTTAAACTGCTTGTAATTTTTAATATGTTCATAAAATAAAATATGAAGAAGTTGTAAGTAAGTAAGTAAGTAAATTAATTTATATAAACTGGTATATGGCAATCTTATCTAAGAGGATATTTGAAATAGTTTTGGATTCCCACTTGCTGGGGATACTAATTGAATGGAAATTTGATGTCTTCGAGTAGTTCAACTAGGTGAGGCGCTCGGTCAGCTATTCCCACTTGCTGGGGATACTAATTGAGAAGATAAGAAATGTTGGCAAAAAATCCAATTCGTTAGTGGCGAGTTCTGCTGGTCACAACTTTAAGGACAGTAACTATATTTGTGATAGCTATAGCTTTCCGTTATTGGCAAGTAAAAACACAGGGTTGGTGTGTCCGGTTTGCTCCAAATGGCACTCAAAAAGTTTTGTACGGTAACGACTGTTTGAAATAAATGTTTAGTGACAAGCTGTTTTACGTCTACGCTAATCAAACACAGGGGCAGGTAGAACAGGGTAATCCCACTTCGTTGTTAGTTGAAAATTCAGTTTCGGGTGTAGGAGTCAAAGCAGTTGATAAGGGTCAAAGTTCCGCCACACTTGTGCCAAATCCTGAAAAATGACCGCATGAGGCGATTATTGCTTTTGTCAAATATGCGACCGGATAATGCAGAAGATGTAGATCAAGATTTCCTTGCATTGATACTGCCAAGCGACCGATTATTTTCTGAAAACGGGGACGCATAATCTGCGACTCGCTCCCATCCCCACTTATAAGCAGTGTCAACTAGAATTTCTTTCCCGTTTCGGAACTTAATAAATTCCTGCCCGTGGTCGTAAAATATATCTGCAACCAGTTGATTACGCTCGTCGTAACCCCACTTATCGACTGCTGCCCTCCACCAGCGCTTTCCGGGGGAAAGCAATTGTTCAAGTTCTAAATACTCCGGTTTCCAGTACTTGGTGCGCCATTGATTTGCAAGTGCCTCGATTAGTATCGCAGTTGGGTAGATCGGCTTCAGGTTCTCTTCGAGCCAAAGCATATAAACAATCGCGCTCCTGAAAGCATCTTCTAAACCATAGCTTGCTGCTTCTAGAATGTCCTGGAGTTGCTCGTCATTAAAATTTACGCCGAGCGATCGTAGGGCTGGAGCGTACAAATCAAATAATTCTTGTTCTACTGAATCGGCAGACCAGAACCACATAAGAAAAAGAAAACTCCTGCTGGGTGGCTAAATAAAATTTAGCATTTAGCGTGGGAAGTGTTGATGTGGGGACAAGTGGTGATCGCTAATCAAACACCAGGGCAAGTAGAACAGGATCACTCTGCTATGTTGTTTCAAATTCAGCTTTAGGTGGAGAAATGAAAACGGTGAATGAGGGTGAAAGTTCTGCCGCACCTGTGCCAAATCCTGAGAAATGGTCGCATGAGGCGATTGTTGCAAGGGGAAATATGCCCCCGGAACGTATGCAGAAACTCAAATTGGCAGCGAATTCGGGGCAGAATCCGGGTTTTGACTTCTTGCATGAATGCTGGAATGATGATCCTGCTTTGCAAATTGTCGTTAAAAAACTATTGGCGAAGTTTCCGCAGTGGGGTATTGCGTGTGTTGATGGGGTATTGGTTGATTGGGAGAGGTAGCGCTATTGCCCAGTACAGCAATGCTTCATGCAATCGCTAGCTTTGAAACAGGCACTATGAACAACTAAGGGAATCAAGCCACCAAAGGTTCTATTTGTCGCTAAAGTCAGAGGCGGCACAGAGAAAATCTAATGTGATTGCTTGATTTGAGTGGGCAAAGCAGGAGAGGATTGTGATTGCAATGTCAGGTGAAGTCGTTTATACACTCTTGGGGAGAGGTTATGGAGTTGTAACAGATGATGCGGTGGTTTGGGGTTGGAGAGTAAATCTAGCAGAAAACTCAATTTAAATATTTATATTTGATAGTAGATAAATGTTTAATATCAAGTATCTTGCTGGAAAAAATTTTTAAATTAAGATATTTTTTTGTTAACTGTCCAAAAATTGTTCCTTAACTGTCTTAACTGTCCTTGTATTTTTCCTCTGTTATTGAGAATATTCAAGTCTAAACTCTTAATTAAAAAACCTAGAAAAATTAGTAAATAAAAAGAAAATTCATGTCTGACATTAAAAATATTGCTACATCTTGGATAATGAATTGGTTTTTTGGTTTTAACCAAACTCCTACAAACGAAGACAGTCTCATTTATATGAAAGCTGTTTTATGTTGCGCCAAAGGAGATGGAGTTCTTTCGCCAGAAGAAAAGAATTGGGCAATTGGATTCTGTGCATCTTGGGGAGTAGCAGATTCGGTAATCGAAGAACTAGAAACATATAAAGCAGATGAACCTATAGAAGAAGTAATTGCTCGTTCTCCTCAAGTATCGATAGCACAAAGAGATATACTTTTATCTGCAATTTGGGTTTCTGCTGCCGATAGAGGGTATCATCAAGAGGAAAAGGCAAAAATTCGGAAAATGGCTGCTATTTTAGGGGTAAAAGAAGACATAGTAGAACAGTTAGAGCAGCTACAAGAAGAAGAATCATCTCTGCGGCAACAACGCCTAAAGCTCTTATATCCTGATAAAAGTCCTTACTAACAATCTGGTGTTACTGATTAGATCAGAAATATTGGTGTAGCTATTCTTTTTAATTTGATATGCAAACAATCACTAATGGATCAACCAAGAAAGCTTGGGCTGGTGCGATCGCCGAGCCTGGAAAAGAATTTCCTCTTACACAACTGCCAATTCTTTCTGGCAAAATTCCCGATGGTTTACGTGGGACACTATACCGTAATAGCCCCGCACGGTTAGAACGTGGTGGTATGCGTAGCGTATGGGACACTGGTTTGATGGAAATGGAGCAATTCTTGCTGTTCGTTTTACCGATGCAGGAGCTACCGCAGTTTACCGTTACGTGCAAACTACTGGCTACAAACAAGAAGCCACAGCAGCTAAACTGCTCTACGGTAATTATGGTATGACTGCACCAGGAGCTTTTTGGAATCAATTGCTCAGACCAGTGAAAAACGCCGCTAATACTTCGGTGATAGCACTTTCAGATAAGCTTCTAGCATTGTGGGAGGCTGGTAAACCCTACGCATTGGATTTGCAAACTTTAGAAACTTGGGGCGAAGATGACTTAGGAGGGTTAACTAAAGGATTAGCTTATTCCGCACACTATAAGCGCGATGGAAAAACAGGAGAGATTTTTAACTTTGGTATCACCCCAGGATTAAATGCCAAACTACACATTTATAAAAGTGATGCTACTGGCAAAATTATTCAAAAAGCAGTATATTCTCTTGATGGAATACCAATAGTGCATGATTTCGCTTTAGCCGGGCAATATCTAGTGTTTTGTATTCCTCCAGTACGGCTAAATTTTTTGCCTGTATTGCTAGGAACAAACTACAGCGATGCTCTAGAGTGGCGACCTCAAATAGGAACTCAAATTTTAGTTTTTGATCGCCAGACATTATCTCTAGTAAGTCGTAGTGAAGCTGAAGCTTGGTTTCAGTGGCATTTTGTCAACGCTTATCAAGATACTAGTGGTTCACTGATTGTAGATATCGCTCGTTACGAAGACTTTCAAGTAAACCAATATTTTAAGGAAGTACCAACAGGGCAAACTCATATCCCTGCTCAAAGTTCACTAACAAGAATACATATTCAGCCCCAAACTGGCAATGTGACGACCATTGAGCGAATTGTAGACCGACATTGTGAGCTACCAACTGTACCACAGCAAAATGTAGGACAGCCCTCAAGGTATACATATTTTTCCTCATTTCGAGAAGGAATAGATATCGGTCAAGAATTATTAAACGCGATTGCCCGCTTCGATCACCAAACTGAAACCCTTGTAGAAGCCAACTTGAAAGAAAATCTCTATAATTCTGAACCACTACCTGTATCAGATGCCCAAAACTCTGAGCAAACTTGGGTTTTAAGCGTGATATATGATGGCAATTCTCATAGTAGTGAAGTTTGGGTATTTGATAGCGATTGCTTAAACGAAGAACCCGTCTGTAAACTGGGATTACCGAGTGTCATTCCTCCTGGTTTCCACGGCACTTGGAAGTCTGCATAAATAAAATTTCTCTTATTTTCGAGTTCTGTATAAAATACTTTCTAGCTCTTTTGCACACTTATCATACTCCGGGTATTGGTAATCGGTAATAGTTAATAGGAATTCAGTATGAGCTATTAGCTAGTAAGAAAAGTTTTATATTTTCAATAACTGAAAATTCAAAATCATCGCTACAATTTCAAACATTATGCAGAATATTACTTTATTTAAAATTACTGGAAAAGTTTATGAAGCCGAAAGTGGTAATGGTATTCCTAACTTAATTATTGAAGCCTTTGATAAAGATATTTTTAAAAGTGATAACTTAGGGCAAGTAAAAACTGATAGTAATGGAATTTTTGAAATTACTTACTCTCAAGCAGATTTTCAAAGTAAATATGAGATATGGGAAAGCAACCCCGATTTATATATTGTCGTCAAAACTCCTAATCTGAACAAAATCTTGTACAGCACCGAAAATAACATTCGCAACAATGCCAAAAAAAATGAGCATTTTGATATTCCAATTCCCAAAGCTACTTTACTTGCAACTAAGCAAAAGCTGCCAAAAGATAATAAGCAGTTATTAAAACTTCTTATCGGTATTGCCTGGATTGATGGAGAACTCGAACTAGGAGAACAAGAATTTTTACAATCTATGGCAAATGAGAAAGGGTTAGCTGATGATCCAGAAATTAAATCCTTATTATCGCCAGATTTTCCAGTACAACCGGAAGAATGTTATGGCTGGTTACAAGCTTATTTAAAAGATAATAGTTCAGACAAAGATTTTCAGGAATTGTATCAAGTCCTGAACGCGTTGCTGTACAGTGATGGTGAATTAGATAGCCAGGAAAAGGAACTTTTGGCAGAGCTTGTCAACGCAAAAGTAGAGAATATCCCAAGTTACCAACTGACTCTACAGCGCCGATTTATGAGCATGATGCTTAATAGCAAATTTCTGGCAAGCGTAGTTCAGATGGAGCAATCATCTGTTGTTAATCAAACAGCTTTAGTTTCTGGGTACTATACTCGTGTTCCCTACCAAGTTTTAAGCCGTTTTAGCGTTAACGAAAATAACAAAGCAATTAATTACGAATTATCAAAGCTATATTTAACTGATAATTTCGCACCAATACACCAAGAAATATTTGCTGAAAATTTAGCAGTTATTGGCAAATTACCTGAAGAATTAGAAGGAACATTTCTGCGTAACGGGCCGAACCCCCAATTTAAATCACTTGGGCTGTATCATTGGTTTGATGGGGATGGAATGCTTCATGCAGTAACTATTAACAATGGTCGTGCCAGTTATCGTAATCGTTATATTCGCACACAAGGGTTTGAGTTAGAACAAAGTCTAGGTAGAGCAGTTTGGCCAGGGTTGCTAAATCTTCCTCGGTTTGATGCTCCATACGGGTTGATGATGAAAAATCCTGCCAATACATCCTGTGTGTGGCATAACGGACAGTTACTAGCTCTGTGGGAAGCAGGCGCACCTTATATTATCCAGCTTCCAGATTTAGAAACCCTTGGGGTACAAACTTTTAACAACAAACTCGCTTCTACCTTCACTGCACATCCAAAAGTAGATCCGGTAACAGGTGAAATGATGTTTTATGGTTTTGCACCTATCGCTCCACCTTATTTAGAATACAGTGTTGTTTCCGCAGATGGTGAACTAAAGCAAACTGTACCTATTGACCTACCAGTGCCAGTGATGATACATGATTTCGCCATCACTGAAAATTATACGATTTTTTTAGATATGCCCCTGTTATTTAAACCAATGCAATCAATAACAGGTCAGTTACCAATTAAATTTGAGCCAGAATGCAAAAGCCGTATTGGTATCTTACCTCGCTACGGAGATAACAGAACAATTCGTTGGTTTGAAGTTCCAAGTTGCATGGTTATTCACACTGCCAACGCTTATGAAAATGGGAACGAGGTTGTACTCATAGCCTGCCGTATGGACTACTTCAACTTATTAATTCCTTCTTATAGTGATAGTGGTGAAATCACAAATTTTGATTTGGAAACTCTCAAATTATTTTGCTGGCGAATTAACTTGGTAACGGGTGTAGTCAAACAAGAGGTTTTAGATGATGTTCCTTCAGAATTTCCTCAAATTAACAACCAATTTCTCGGTCGCAAAAATCGTTATATTTATACTTCACGAGTAGCACCATACATGAAACCAAAACCTCTATTTGATGGTTTAATCAAATACGACTTAGGAACTAATAACTCCCAGATACACGAATTTGGACGAGGACGCTTTGGTGGTGATACTACCTTTGTATCTCGTCCAGGTGCAACTGCTGAAGACGATGGTTGGTTGCTAACAATGGTCTGGGATACGGTAGCCAAGCAGTCTGAGTTACTGATTATTGATGCCCAAAACTTCACATCTGAACCGATAGCGCGGGTAATTATGCCACAGCGCGTTCCTTACGGTTTTCATGCTTCCTGGATTTCTTCTGTTGCAATGGCTTAACTGACAAGCCTGCTAGCCCCCAGCGCTGAAAAGTGGTCGCATGAGGCGATTGTTGCTTTTGTCAAATATGCGACCGAAGCGGATGCAGAAACTCAAACTTGCGGCGAATTCGGGGCAGAATCCGGGGTTTGACTTTTTGCAGGAATGCTGGAATGATGACCCTGCTTTGCAGATTGTGATCAAGAAGTTGCTGGCGAAGTTTCCGCAGTGGGGGATTGCAGTTGTTGATGGGGTGTTGATTGAGCGGGAGGAGTAGCGCGATCACTGACTTT
>NZ_JAAGOG010000089.1:0-30711 GCF_010747425.1 Nostoc sp. UIC 10630 | reverse complement strand
TAAGAATCAGAAATGCGGAACTTTTCACATTCAAAAATTTCATTAGGGTCAAGGTAATCTTTGCTCTGACGGGCACGGTACTCGCTCAAAGTAATATTCTTGGCCTTGGCAACAGCCGAATTGTGGGCACAATCCAAAGCTTGTGCTGCTGCTTTAAGACTTTCAAGAGATTGCTCATCATCTTCACTGCCCACACATATAAATGTATTGCCCATTTCTGTGAGGAGCGATCGCAAGTCATCGCGCAAATTATTGAGAGAATAGTGGCGGTTAGCCATAATTTGGCAGTAAGCCTCAAGCGCCCAATCTTTCTCTGCGCCCCGCTTACCCGTTTCTCTGTCAATCCGCAACAGAAAAGCGGTCATTTCATTGGTTTGGAGCAAGCGCTCTTTAATCTTGGTAGCATTTGTATCCTTGTAACCAAAGGGAGGACGCGGGGCCACCCAAATATGAAACGGAACTTTCGGGCGATACCGGTACAGTTGTTGGGCACATTCGGTAGCGGTTTGGGAAACGCCGTGAAAGACACCAAATACTAAGTCAAAATGATACTCAGAAATATCGACACCAGTACCCAGGCTGGGAGAGGTGAACAAGGCATCAAAGTTTTTGACGGCGTTGGTGATATCTTTAATGAAAGCGACGTTTTCATCACTGCCGGAATTATCGGAGTGGACAGACCAGATGCGCCATTTTTGGGGTGTATGGGATTGGTCAGAGTTAGGATCTTCGTACTTAATAGTAAAAGACTTTTCGAGTTTTTTGATGAAACGCTTGGAGTCACTTGCAACCATGACTTTCAGACCTTGCATCAGGGCTGCCGAGATTTGGGCAACTAGGGCGCTTGAATTACTGCCTTCGTACCAATATATAGTGCGTGAGCCATTTTTCCATTCATTTTTGACGATGTAAGGTACTTCACCTACTGGTCGCATTGCCCGAAAGAAGTCCACGGTTAAATCATCCATGTGTGCGTCGGCAAGGACGACTAGTGGCGCGTTGTATACTATATATTCCAGTACCTCCAAGATTGCTGCACGGTGCTGTTTACACGTATTACTGTGTAGTAGGTGGGTAAGGTATTGGCAAGCTTCATCTATAAATATGCAGCCATAAATCAGCGCTTGCGTATTGAGTTTGTGCAAGCTGTCAATGGTAATACTAAGGGCTTGGGCTTGAGCTAAACCTGTGTAACCCAAGTCTGAATACATCGCAGTTCTCAGGCGTAAGCTTAAATTCTTCAGCAGGTTGACGCGATGCCCGTTGTTGAGGAACCGAGCATCGGGGTTTTGCTCACGCCACCAGCGCATAAGTTCAGTTTTCCCTGTACCCATGTCGCTCCAGAGTACGACCAGTCCTGATTTTGGGAAATTGAAGCTAGGGGATTTCTTCGATTTGTCTGAATCAACTCCGCCAGAATCCGTAGACTCCTTCTTTCTCCAATGTCCTTTTATAGATGGCGTGAAAAGTTGTTCCTTTTCAAGCTCATAAAGCTCAGGCACTCTCAAGCATTTTTCTTCAAGTTCAGGAATGCACAAAGCCTCAGAGAGATACTTGATATTAATAGTGACATCTGGTTTGTATTTGCTAAGTCCCCATTTTTTCGCCCGATACGAGCGCTGGTAATCGGCAAGTGATTTGGCATCATCTATAATTGCAGTTAGCAGGGCATTGGCATCAACACCTCGACCAACTACAAAATCATCAACGCCTTTTTCTGGCCCCGGCAGTAATGCAACTTCACATTCAGAACCTGCCGATTCGATTGCTTTTGCAGTGCGAACAGTGGCTTGGTAAACTGACCAACGGGTATTAGCTCTTGTTTCGTAGTCGAATAAAATAATGAACTTGCGTCCCGCCTGAGCCATTGGTACTAAGTCAGGATGCAATCGTTCATCAAAATCTTGTTTGCCCACGCGACCATTCCAAATTCCTGGCAGTGCGATCGCTACAAACCCTAAACTAAGCAAGCAGGCCGCTTTTTTTTCGCCCTCGCATAAGATAACCGGAATCTCTGGATGTTGCTTTACCCACTCCCAAAATATTAGTGGATTGAGTTGATCCAGTAAGCGCAATGCTAAAAGCGAATGATAGCGCTTAATTAAATAACGCTTTGCAACTCTGTCCCAGATAGGGTTAGCGACATCAAAGTAGGTAACGCGGTTGGGGGTTTTGGGGGGTGATTCGTACTTAACAGGCTTGCCTTTTTCCCAATCAATGCGAGGGAAGTTCGGCTTAATCCGCCCCCACTCCATTGGTTGCCAGTTTTTGAACGGGTCAAGTGATTGAATCCACGTCCCACCCAGTAATAGATGCTGATACAGCTTTAAGTATCCATCTGTTACCCGACCCGCATTCTTGCGTGGGATTTTATCAGATATGAACAGGTAATCATAAACTGATTCTCCCTCTACGTGGAAAAAGTTGCGCTTAATCAACGCCGGATGAATGCCGCTACCAGCTAACAACTCATGGTATTCCGCTGCCGTGAGATTGTTTGGATATTCAGTTGAAGAGGCATTCATCGGTTCTCTCCTCGGAATCCCTTGGAGAGAACTCTTTCAAGCTGCGAAACTCTTGCTCTAGCAGTTCGCCAACCCAAAATTGCTGGGTGAGGGCTGGGGAAAGGGGAAGGTGAGGCCCCTACGAAGTGAGGATAAGGGGCAGGGGTAAGGGGTAAAAGATTTAAAACCTTTCCCCCTTTCCCTTTTCCCTTTAAAGAGCCAAGTTGACTTGCCAGACTATTAGCCTGGATATTCCGAAAATTTCCCTTCGTCACAGCACAAAATTGCCATGCGAAAGCTGCACTCGACCCCATACGCTCTAACACTGCGCTCTTGGGGCGTTCTCTGTTTTTCACGATATTTTCCCTGATAACTTGGTTTACAAGCTTCAGAGGGGGCTGTTGCGCTGCTAAAGATTTTTAACTATGAAATTCGGGTTTTTTCTTAATCAAACTTAATATCTCGCCGATTTGACAATTTCATAGCCGAAACTACCACACAAAACTGGTGTGTTTGTATGGTTTCTCGTATAATACAAGAAGCAGCGTGGATTCAACTCTGTTGGACAAATTAGCAGTTAAGAAAGTCGCCAAACTAGGATAACTACTTTTTTTGTTTCTACAAGAGCAAGCCCGCTCTGGAGTTATTCGATTTTAAGTTTGGGGCAGAACACTTACTCCTTAGTAGCGTTTTGTCCCTTAAATTTTGGGTATTGTCGTATATTTACCTCCATTTTCGCTTCATCTAGTCAGTAACCTGATATTACAACTTCTTTTCGTCTAGTATCTAATGTCATTTTGCTTTTTTCTTTTAAATCCTCCATGTTTACTAAAAAATATTTAACTAGGTAGGTAATCTTAAGTTTTTAATACTTTCGTGTAGAGTATGATTACCTAACCATAAAATCTGTTAAGATGCATTTGCTAAGATTGGTAAAGCATCAGATGTATGCACTAATCCTTGTGGATCTGTCAAGATATACTTTTTAATTACTGGTTGAAGAGTAAAAGTAATTTCTTTTGTAATTGGATGTTTAATACTTTCTAGCAATGACAGTCGTTCAAGTTTTTCTAATGCTTTCACTAACTCTGAAGTTGATAAAGATACTTTATACTTTTGATTTATATTAGTTAACAGCTTAACAAAACTGATGGATTGAGAATTTGAAGCTATTTCATTTGCTAAATAAATCATAATCTGTCTCTGAATTTCACTTAACACTTGACTGAACATCTTATCGAGCATCGCTTCAAGTTCACTGCTAACAAATGTAGTTTGGTTTTCAAAAAATATTTCAGTACTACCACCGAAAAAGTAGTTAATTCGTTCACCTACTGTTTCTAGTTCTAATGGATTACCACTATATTTTTTAATCAAATCATGACACTTTTGTGGATTAGTTAATCCTTGGGTAGCTAAAAGCTGCATTGCAGCATCTGCATCTAAGCCTTTAATTTTAAGATACTGAATAGAGCGTTTAGCTCTTATTAGGCTATCGAATTCATTAGGAAAAACTCGGCCAGTTAGAAGCAAGCAGCTTTGGTGCTGCTCTTCCAGTAAGCGACGAAAAAATGTTTCATACTCTAACCGTTGCTCAGAGCTATTTTTCTGAAATAATGTGTCAAATTCATCCAATACCAGCAGACAGCGACGGGATTGCAACTGCTTAATTAACACTGTAATCCTTCCCTGAGTATACTCAGGGAAGGTTAATGAGGGTTCTACGGTTTGGATTTGTTCTACTAGTTCAGAAACTAAGTCCTGAACTAGTGGTGCATGAGACACTGATTTCCATAAAAAGTAATCAAATCTAGGTTGAGATTTTAGGCTAAGTTCTGCTATTAACTTTGCAGCTAAAGCACTCTTACCAATTCCTGGCACTCCTATTAGTGAAATACAACGCTGCTTGGTTACTAATTTTTCTAAATCAGCCAGTTCCTGCGCTCGTCCATAAAAGTTAGATATATCAGGTGGTCGACCTCCAATAATTTGTAGAGAGTTGTCGGCAGAGGTTACTTGATTTTCACTTGATGCTGGTTGAGTATGATACTTATCTGGGGTTAATATTTCTAAAAAATTCCTCAGATTCTTTTTGTAAACCCGTTCACCATTTCCAATGGTAGCGGACAGTACATCCCATAGTTGAGGAGCTAAACGCCGTTGTAAGTAATTAAGGCTATAGGGTGAGTTTTCTGCTATCTCCTCGTAATCACAATCATTCCATGTTCCCTTTAGGACAGTGATCTCAGCTTCAGATAAGCGTCTCCCTGTCTTGGTAAACACTAGGTCGTCTACCACAGCCAAGGCTTTTTCAAAAGTTACTATTTTGGAACAATTCTGTTCAGTAAAGTTCCGTCCTGTTATGGTAGCCGAAGACAGGGAAGGATTTAGTGGTAAATTCAGCCTTTGTCCAGCATTAAAATCCATAACTATCCTTGTACCAATGGGCCAATCGATATTTTTAAGTCAAATTCCATAGCTAGCGTTATTTTAATAGCGTGTCATAACACACATAATCTTACTAGGCTTTTCCGCTTGTAATTACTTTTTTTGTGGAAGTAGCATACAAATTTTTAATATTGTTACTAAGCCATAAATATACCTGAATATATGCCTGTAAGCCAGTTGGTGAGCCACTTAGCAATGAAATATTTAGTGAATTAGTTAATACGCAAGAGTCAATTCTTGCCTGCTTTATATAAGTTTTCCAAATATGTCATGCTATTGTATCAATCCTTTTTGCGATAACCGTCAAAATCCTAATGACATTGAAAACTGTCTATCGTGTGGTACTTCGCTGCTTATTAACGACCGTATCCGCCTAGTTGAACCATTGAGAGAGCTTGCTGATAACCCATTTAATTATTTTGAAGTATTTGAGGTAGACGACGCTAGTACTCAATGGAATCTTGGTCATAAGCGGCGAGTTATGAAAGTTCTGAAATGGGATACCCCTAATTTAGTTAAGTTGATTGAGCATGAATCCCTGGCTTTGCAACTAATTCAGCATTCTAATATTCCCAAAAGCACTGAGGACGACTTTTTCACATTTGTTCCTAAGAATAGTCGCTTAATATTACATTGCTTAGTTATGGATAAATTTGAGGGAAAAGACTTGGAGCAATGGATAGAATCTAATGGGCGGATTTCGCAATCTCTAGCATTAAAATGGCTTAAACAGTTAGTTGAAATCCTTGACACAGTACACCGTTCTGATTTTTTTCATCGAGACATTAAGCCTTCTAATATAGTTCTTCAGCCAAACGGTCAATTAGCATTAATTGATTTTGGTACTGCGCGACGATTAACTAATACTTACTTAGCTAAAGTAAGTGGAAGTGGGGGAACTAATAAAGGTAGAGGAGGGCGATATGAAGTTACTTCTGTTATTACGCCTCACTATACTCCCTTGGAACAAATTAATGGTCAAGCAGTACCACAATCAGATTTTTACGCTTTAGGTCGGACTTTTGTACAATTAGTTACTGGTATTAAACTGATGGAGCTGCCAATAGATAATAAAACAGGAAATTTAATTTGGAGAAATAAAGCAACGCATATTGACAAGCCTGTTGCTAGTTTTATCGATGAATTGATGGCTCAATTGCCAGGGCAGCGTCCGCAAACTACGCGAGTAATTTTGCAGCGATTAGAAAAGCTACCTCAGCAAATTAAAAATTATAGATTAGCTAATTCTAAAATATTTAAATTTAGCAAATATACATTAATAGGTTTATTAAGTATTTTGGGTATCTTTTTATCTATACCTCTAGCAGCTAATTATTTAGTAGCTCAAGGAGAGAGGGCTGAGGCAGCAAATGATTCTCAGAGCGCACAAGAGTTTTTTGATTCAGCCATAAAAATTAAACCTCAAGTTAAAAATTCTATTTCCCAATTTTATTTTGATAAAGCATCTCGTAGTACTCAAAAGCTGCAAGATGCTAAAAAATATTATGAGTTATCGATAAACTATAATAATCAAGATATAGACGCTCACAATAATTTAGCTTTTGTTTGCCAGCTATTAAATGAATTTGATTGTGTAACTATTAATTATGAAAAAGCTTTGAAGTTAAAGCCTGATAGTTGGGAAGGACACTATGGCTTAGGAACCTTTTATGATGATCAAGGAAAAAAAAGCTTGGCAGAGAAGCAGTATGAGTTGTCTATAAAAATTAATAGTCAAGCAATTCCAGTTATCAATAACCTCTCCAGATTAAAAATTTTAAAAGGTAACTATAAGGCGGCGATTACTCTGGCACTACAAGGTCTACAAAAGACTAAAGAACCAAAATTACAAGCTGCATTGTATAAAAATTTAGGATGGGCGAAATTACAGCAAAGGCAGTTAGGTGAAGCAAAAGAATATTTAGAAAAGGCAGAAAAGTTGGATGGTCAAAGAGCAGATATTTACTGTTTACTGGCACAAACTCAAGAAGCTTTGGGTGATAACGATAATTCCTGGCTTAACTGGGAAGCCTGCTTGATACTTGAGTCTAAACAGCCAGAAGTTTTTCGTTGGCGTAAGGATGTATTACACAGAATTAGGCTCAAGCCTTCTTCTCGCTAGAGCAGGGTAAGCCCGTTTTAACAGGAGTTAAACATTTTTGAGGCAGAAACAAGCCTTAAAGCTATACAGGGTAAGTAAAATACACCAAAGGCTCAAAAAAGCTTGAAACCTAGATATATCAAGTAACTAGCCAAAACGATGTCAAAGCATCTCTGTATATGCGCTTGAGGGTTTTTGTGGCTACTTCCTATCTAAGTCCCCTTAAAGCTAGCAACCAAACTTTATACTTATTTATTCTCTACTTACATTAAAATGCCAATTGTAAGTACCTATTGTGTCTTGTTGTAATGCTGACCAGCCAAACTAAAAGAGTCTTTGCAGTCCGCCGATTTACAACTTTCGTATCAATATCAACACTAATCCTTTTGGCTACTAACAGTGGATGGGGACAGGAACGAATATTACAAAAGAATTTGTGCAATGAACCAAGTGGTCGAGTTTATAGCACGGGTGATCGCTCCCTGAGATCGGGAAAATATTTGTGTCTGGGAGAGCGGATCAATCCTCAAAACGGAAGTGTAGTCAAAGTTCTTTGCTTCTCAAATCGAAAATTTCTGTATTTGAAGCAGAGTACTATTTTTAATACAAAAATATGTGCGCCACCACCTAACGAAGCTGTACAGTGTTCAGTATTAAATATAGTCCATTGTCCACATGACTATAAAGGGCCAGATAATGAAAAAAATTTGCCGATTGTAACTAGTCCTTACGGCAGTTCAATTATAAATAATAGACCAGAAATCTCTTGGCGCTCAGTAGTAGACGCTGATAGCTATACGGTAGTAGTAAAAGGCAATGGTGTCGAGTGGGAGAAAGATGTAAAAGACATTACAACCCTACCATATCCTCAAGAGCAAAAAGAATTACAGTATGGGAATACGTATACAATCACTATAATTAGTAACCGTGGCGATCAACCTCTGAATTATAGTCCCTTAGTAGTCCATCTTTTACCTTTTGACGATGTTCAGCAAATTACAGGTGAAGTCAAAGAAATCAAAAACCTGGGATTGCCACCTGATGAAGCTGCTTTCTGGGATATGGATGCTATATATATGTCAAAGCTTCTTTTAGATGAATCAATTAAGACGTTAAAAGCACGAGTCATGGCAGGTAGTAAAAATCCAAGTATCTACAGACTACTAGGCGATCGTTATTTAGGAGCCTTGTTAATAGATGAAGCGGAACAGAACTACACGATAGCAGCTAAATTAGCAAATAATAGTGGTAAAACATCTGAATTAGAAAAGGTACAAGCAGGGTTGAAATTGGTAAAATGGTTGAAAAGTAGTTAACTTACTCATGAAATTACAGCCAGCCGCCAATAAGTAAAAATGCTGCCCAATGGAAAGGGTGTTGGTATTGAGGGTTTGATATCATTTGTAATTGTGCAAGACGTAGTGCTTCGGCTTTGGTTAAACCATCTTTCAATCCTTGATAAAATATTTTCAGAAGTAAAGCACTGGAATTAGCATCTACTTGCCAGAGAGTAGCTATGGTACTTCTGGCTCCGGCTTGTGCTGCCACTCCAGCAATTCCTAATGCGGATCTTTTATTACCCTTTGCTGTTTGGCAAGCACTTAAAACTAATAACTCAATTCCTTCTTGATTAGACTGGGTTTTTTCTTTGAGCAAAGCATTAAATTCGGAAACAGTAATTGGTTTATCCCAAGCGAGAATCATTGTTCTGTCAGCAACAGAACTAAATTGAGCGTGAGTGGTTAGATGAACTATTGAAAAATCATCTGTACTCAATTCTTTATCTAGCGTTGGACTAAGAAATTCTTCATTTAACAATACTTTTGAAGAAGGAATTTCTTTTTTGACATTTGCTATTTCTACTTCCACCCCTGGCAATGCTTTGAGCCCTTTGGGAGCATTTGGAGCGTAAAAACTAGGACTTACCTTACTGAGTCCAGCAATGAAAGCCCTTAATTGCTTGGGAGGTAAAATCTTAGGTGGTTGCAATCTCGATCCCAAAGTTCCTGTAATACCGTAGCGTTCGATCAGATAATTTTTACCATCATGAAGCAAGCCCATCGGTAAACTTTGAAAAGATGCATCTAAAGTAAATACTAGCATTCCTGATGCTGGTAAATATTTGATAGGTGCAATAATTAATCTATAAAGGGCTTGACAATGAGCAATAATAACATTTTCACTAGTGTAAGCAAGATTTTTGTCTTGTAAAGTGTTTACAAGATTGTTAATATGTTCTTTAATTAGTTGAGGATCAATAGAGTGATGATGAAGAGGTTGTTTAGGAGATTGAGAGATAACTTCTATGCTATCCAATAAGTCAATTACATGAATAATTGTTGGTTTAATATCTAAATCTTGAATTTGATTCAAAGAAATAAGATTAAGCTTGCCACACTGAAGATAATTTTCTAGCTCTGTTATTTTAAATTCTTCATGCAGTTGTATTACTTTTCGTATATTAGTAGAAGAATTTTCTAGTAGCAATTTTAGGTAGTTCCGGTAAACTGGTTCTACTTTTTCATAGAAAAAGAATTGTGTATCGGGATTGCTAGTTAAAAGATTAGTACGAACTTGCGTTAGGTTATCAATAGCTGCTTGGTACATCTTGGAAGCAGCTTCATGCTTTCCCTGTTTTCGATATAAATCACCCAACTGTTGCTGCCATTGGTATGCGACATCCCATGCCCGAATTGATTGAGCAAACCCTAAAGCTTGCCTAAAGTATGCTTCTGATTTATCTGGTTTTAATTTGCCTAGTATTCCCCAACAGAAGGATTGCAGAAGTTGATTGTTGATACTTTGGGCAGTTTGTAAGGCAGATTCAGCATACTGTATAGCTACAGGTTGTAAACTTTTATTATAAGTTTTATTTAGACTATCAGAGAAGTTAAGCTTGGCATAGACAGATTGATTCATAGGCAATTCCTCGAAAGAGGAAGAGTTTTTCATGATTGAATCTATTAAAGGTTGAATTTTTTGATTAATATTAATTTTAGTATTTGTAAACCTCTGACTTGTCTGTGACTGTGTTAATAGCCATCCATCAAAATCTAACAATAATCTCAAATTTTGGAGTTGAGCCTGCACTTTTACAATAGTAGAAGCATTTGCCAGATTGTTTATTTGTTGGTAATACTCAAGTGACAAGAGTGCATTTTGCTGAACCTTCGCAACAGCTTCTTTTTTATAAACTAGTTCTTCTATCCATTTTGATTGTGAGCGTGAACGCTCATACATTGACTGTTTAGTATTTCCCAAAGATAATAAAATTAAACTAATATCTTGATTTGGCGTTATCTGTTTGACGAATAATAACGTTTTTTTTAAAACTACTTCTGATTCATCTAAGCTACCGAGTAAACGTAAAATATCTCCCAAGTTTTGTAATGCTAACAAATTAACTGGAGTAGGTTTTATTCGATTAATTGCTGTATTGAGAGACTCTTTGCTTTTTTTATTAAAAGAAGAAAAAATTGGATAATAATTCAATTTATCTATTTTTAAAGCTTCTAAAAGAATGTCACATGCATTAAGGTATAAGCCTAATCCTTGTAAAGCAAGATTCTGATTAATTAAATTCCCAACAACACCTTCTTCATAATCGAGTTGACCATATATTTTAGTAGCCTCTTTCCAAGCCTCCAGCGCCTCCAAATATTTACCTTGATTTAATAGCTCATGCCCCTTTTCAGTCCAAAATTCTGCCTGCTGAGTGATTTTGCTGACATTTTGAGCCATGAGCTGAGATGGTTTGCCGGCTGCCACAAGGAAACCTGCAACACTGCAAAATAAATATCTACGTCTAGTAATTTTCACTTATTGCTCTGGTTTATGGAAATAATTTTGATGTAGAATTTGTAGCAAAGCAAGGACTTTTAAGTAACTGTGAAGCAACAGCAGTAACCTGATTGCTAGATGCTAATAAATTGACTTCTCCTGATGGTTCTATCAACACCGATTGTGCTTCTACAATTGGTTGGTTTTCATTATTTGGTAAGCTTTGTTTGCCTAAATTGTTATAATTTGAGACTATAGCTATAGCAGCAGAATTAGCGTGCCATCCACTACTGTTAAATACTTGACTTTGATAAGTACGTGGGGCACTACCAGTTCCGATAATTACAAACTTACTAGCTGTGTTGCTGGAATTTCCTTGGCAAGCTGAAGTAATTTCAGGAGGTAATTGAATTGTTTCTGCTAATATTTTAGGAGGGATAAGATTATTATTTAAAATGTTAAATTGAACATTGCCATTAATTCCTAATTCGGAACTAGCTGTAAAATTACTGTCACGAGAGGCAAAAAATCCTTGAGTATTAATTTGAATGTTACCACCACGCCCCTTATAAGCATTAGCTGTGATCCGGCTGTTTGCCAAAACATTTATAATATCTGCATTGATAGTAATGTTGCCTCCATTACCGTCGCCACCTGCGGTTGCAGAAATAAAGGTGTTGTCAGATAGATTAAAAACTTTAGTTTGCAAATTGATGTTACCACCTTGACCACTTTTAGTTGAAGCAGTTATCCCTGATTTATTATCTAAGTTAATAGAATTTGCAATAATTCTTACTATCCCAGCATTTTTTGTACTATCATTCCTAACTTCAACTTGAGCATTATTTTCTAAACTTAAGTTTCCTGTTTTGATAAAAATGTTTCCAGATAAAGCATCAGATGGTTGCTTGAGATTGTATATGTAACTTGCAAAAGGGTCGCTAGTACCTACAGCAGAGGTTATTCTACTAGGATTCAAAGAAGGATTAACTGAACTTGAACCATTAATATTAACAGATTCAAGGGCATTAATATTTACAGTACCAGAATTACCAGTTTTAAGTCCTGATGCTGCAATTACACCTCCGTTTTCAACAATCAATCGTCTTGTATTAATACTTAGATCACCAGCATCGCCAGCAGAAACGGACAGAGAGGTTATATTGCTTGCCGAAAAAGTAGGAATAGGTGGTGTTCCGTAAGCTAGCAACACGAAGTTAGGATGCCCACCTGAAATTTTTAAAAGCTCAGAAGCATTTACAGTTACTTTACCTCCTCTGCCATCGCCAAAAGTCAAAGATTCTAAGCTTCCTCCATCTTCAATTAATAATTCTTTGGTTGACAATTTTACATCACCTGCGTTACCTGAACCGTAAGTTACAGTCCCCAAAACAGAAGCAACTCCAGAACTTTCATTAACTGCCACACTACGAATTACTATTTTTTCTGAAGCATCTATAGTTAAATTTCCACTATTACCATTACCAAAACTTAGAGGAGTAATTATTTCTGATTCTTGAGCAATCATTTTTGATGCTGAAATGATAATATCTCCTCCTCTGCCAGAATTAGTTGAAGTAATAATACCTCGATTAATTCTTGTAGCGCTGAGAAAAGCTTGCATATTAAAAGATGTTATCCCTGTTAAATCTAAAGTATCAGTTGCCGTTATACGTATAGCTCCCGAATTAAAAACTCCTTGATTTGCAATCAAAGCTAATGAGCCATCTGTAAAATTTATATTTTTACCTTGTACAGAAATGTATCCTGGCATAAAACCACTAGCGTCCAACAAAGATTGCTTAATAAAACTAATGTTTTTAAAGCTATTTATTTCTTTATAATCTAAAATTAAGCCTGAATTATTAAAAATGAAATTAACTATACCAGCGTCAACAGCACCTATCTCAACTTGTCCAGAAGGAGCAGTTACTAGCCCACCATCAAATAAAACATCACCTCCTACTAGAGCTAAAGTTTTACTAGGTTGTGAACGCAGACCATTTTGACTTTCTCCTGCTCCTAATAAGGTAATTGAAGCAGCTACCTGATTCCCATATATAACCTGGCTGTGTCCACTACCTTGCACATTAATTGATCCTGATGAATTACCACCATACTCTAACCCTATAGGAACATTCACGCTTAATAGTGGAGTGTTCTCAGGAGTTTTAGCGCTAAATTGAATGTTATTAGGAAAATTGATGCTGTTGGCAGTACTTGCTATGAAAGAACCACCAATAATTAGATGTGCATTGTTACCAAATAAAATACCATTAGGATTAAGAAAGAATAAATTTGCACTACCATTAGCCTTAATTAATCCATCAATTTTCGAGGTTGAATCACCTGTTACACGAGTAATAATGTTTTTAATATTTATAGGATTATTGAAAAAAGCAGTGTTTCCAGTAAGAACAGAAAACTGTTCAAAACTGTGGTATAAATTGCTTCCTGCCTGACTTCCCCCTTCGATTATATTGTTCGTTCCTTCAGGGGTAACAAGCGAAGGAACAGGTAATGTTTTGTCTGGAATTATTTGGGCGAAAACACAAGAAATAGGTAAATAAAAAGGATTAGATATCAAAATAGATACCATTAAGGCGCGGATAGAAAAAATATTCATAATCAAGTTTAAAGTCTATTAAACACAATGATGAAAAGCTAGCATATAAAGCTACTAATTATATGATAATATTTATTTTAGTAATTAAAAATATAAATTTATGTATCTACCTGATGGACCAAAAACCTCACCTTTATTACAGAGTATTCAGTTTTTACTTCGCCCATTAGAAACTTTAGATGCTTGGTCTGAGGACTACGGTAGTGTTTTTAGACTTAGAGGGAACGAGTTTCCTGCTCTTATTTACTTTAGCAGTCCAGAAGCCATTCAAAAAATTTTTACATCCTCTCCAGAGGATCTTAGTTCTATTCAAAATAGTGATTTTGTGAAACTATTATTAGGAGAAAATTCTATTATTTTTCTTGACAGTGAACGCCATCGACATCAAAGACGAATGTTGTTGCCTCCTTTTCACACAGAACGAATGCGCCTGTATAGTCAGGTTATTTGTGAAATTACTGAAGAAGTAATAAGCCAGTTAGCTACCGGAAAGTTTTTTGTAGTTCACTCAGTCATGAAGGAAATTTCTTTGCGTGTCATCCTTAATGTTGTGTTTGGATTGCAAACAGGTAAATATTACAATAAACTGCGACAGATGCTTAACTCGCTGTTTGAAATTTTTGATAATCCTTTGAGTTCTATCTTTATGCTATTGTTCTCTAGATTTCAAAACGATTGGGGAATCTGGAGTCCACAGGCAAATTTAATGCATCAAATAGAGCAGTTAGATCAAGTGATGTATACTCTGATTGCTGAACGGACAAGACAAACTAATTCTCCCTCTAAAGACATTCTGAGTATGCTTATGGAGGCACAGGACGAGTTTGGTAAATCAATGACAGATATTGAGCTTCGTGATTCTTTATTAACATTAATATTCGCTGGATACGAAACTACTGCATCTGCTATTTCTTGGGCATTATACTGGAGTCACTACTTGCCAGAGGTTCAAAAAAGCCTTTTATCTGAACTTAACTGTTTCACCTTTACTAAAGATAAGAGCGAAATTTCTCGGCTACCTTATCTCAGCGCAGTTTGCTCTGAAACATTGCGTCTTTATCCAATTGCCTTAAATGCCTTTACACGGGTTGTACAAAAGCCTATGGAGATTGAAGGTTATCAGCTTGAACCTCAAACAATTGTGAATGTTTCAATTTACTTGGCTCATCAAAGAAAAGAAGTATATCCAGAACCCAAACGTTTTAATCCCGAACGCTTTTTGGAGCGTCAATTTTCTCCTTACGAATACTTGCCTTTTGGTGGCGGCAATCGCCGATGTGTTGGCGCAGCTTTAGCGCAGCTTGAGATTAAACTTGTATTGGCAACTATACTGTCACGTTTGAAATTAAGATTAATTACGACCTGTCCTATTAAGCCTATTCGACGTGGAATTCTTATGGTACCTCCTAGTAATTTTGAAATGGTAGTAACTGGAGTGCGCTAATAGAATATAAATTTATTTCTTTATGAATATTTCTATTTATGCATTCAACTAAATCAAGATGTAACCTTTTAAGGTTTTTAAAATAGCTATGAAGGTTACTGTTGTGTTTTATTCCAGATGGAGAAGTAAATCAATAGGTTTAATTAAAAATCGTGACTTTAGCCAAGATTAATTCTAGATAACTTAAGGTATGTGGGCAGATTAAGCTTAAAAATTATTGTATTGCAAATAAAAATACAGTCCATTTTCCTGCCATGTTTGATTTGGCTGGTCAACAGATACAACAGGAATGCCGTAGTCAAGACGAGCGCTAAAGTTAGCATTCTGCGACCATCGCAATCCCAGTCCAATGGAAGCAAGAATATTAGGGCTGTTGGTGTTAGCAATTGTGCTTCCTGAATTATTCCAGACTACACCAAAATCACTAAATGGAATAAGTTGCAATATTCCATTTATCTTAGATATGCGAAGTATAGGAACTTGTACCTCAGCCGAAGCAAAAATACCATTATCAGCCAGCAGTAAATCTTGACGATAGCCACGTACACTTTCAATTCCGCCCAGACTAAACTGTTCTAGAGGTAAAAGGGATCTAGTCGCTAATTGAGTATTGAAACCAAATAATAGTAAGGTGTCAGGAGCTAGTAATTGTAACCACTGAGCTTGCCCTTGCCAAGAAAAAAAACGACTATCAGGAGCATCTTGATTAACTGTGGCATTAAATACATCTAGCCCCAAGTTAAATTGTGATCGCACTGCAAAGACTTGAGTACTGCCACGAGTAATCCATTCTTGAAAAAATCGTAATGCGGATACTCTGGTCTTTCCTTGGTCGTTAGATCCTAATTGAGGAAAAGGAATTTCTTCTCCTAGTGGAGCATAATTGGCTTCGCTTTCTCGTCGAGAGGCAGTTAAACCCAAAGTCAATTCTTCAGTAGGGGATTGAAACATTGGTTGGCGGAATGTTAGTTCATAATATCGGGAAGCAGATTTGATATTTAAGGTATCGAAAGGATGTTCGATAACACCGCTGTTGCCAGTTCCATAGTTAAAAGAGAGGGTTCCGTTTTTGGAATTGAGGGGCAGTGTGTAACTGCCATAAAAAAAGTTGCTAGCATCAGTATTGCTGTAACCGAGGCTTAAATTATCTCCCAGTCCCACTAAGTTAGCTTCATTTACTTGTATTCGGCGTTGGAAACTTCCAATGCTAGGGGATCGTGTATTGTCAAGAATCATTTGGGCATTAAAAGTTCTCGCCTCAACAACTTCTACAACTAGCTTAATCTGCCCAGGAATATTCCCCGGTTGTAAATTAGCAGATAAGTATTGAATCAAAGGATTGAGTTTTAGCAGCTGCAATGACTTTAGCAAACGCTTTTGATTGAGAGGCCCGTTATTTCCTGCTGCTATACGACTACGTATATAACTCTTGTTTAAGCGTCGTGTACCTTCGATTTCAATATCCCTGAGCTTAGTTTCAACTATTTGAATTTTAACGATACCAGACCAGATTTTTTGAGGTGGAATATAGGCACCACATGAAATGTAGTCTTTGTCAATATATAGGTCAGTAATTTTCTGTCGTGCCTGATACAAATCATCGAGTGTAATCGGGCGATTGATGAATTCTTTAAGAACTTTATCTAACTCTTGTTGACTAAAAACTGTGCCACCAAGAACTTCAAATCGTTTCACAGTGAAAGTTTCTTTAGTTGTGTCAGGAAACTGTTCTTCAAGATTAGGACTTAAGTTAGAGGGTGGAAGTATTTGTTGAGGTAGAGGCGATTGCTGTGGTTGTGGCGTTGGCAGAGGAGCAGACGAAGGTGGTTGGATATCTCTAGGGATAACTTGAGGGATTATAGGAGGGCGTGCTGGAACCTCTGCTTTTAATGGTTTGTAAACTATACTATTAAGCAATATAAACAGTCCCAGAGCAGAAATTTTTCTAGGTAAGTTAGCGGTCATTAATTTGGAACATCAATCGGGAACTTATCAAAATAGGATACACTCGTTAGTTGCTAGAATTTAGCATAAAAAATTATTATTTGTGTGGTTGTTTCAAGTAGTTGTTAAAACACTAGACGAAGAATGATTCTCATGCCAAGCTATGGAGCTTTGTTTGCTTTAGTGGTGTACTTTTTATTTCTTAGCAAGCTGAAAATTGATTCTTTCTTTCAGAAAAAGTAGTATTTTATACTATTACTTCTTCAAAACAAAAAATCAAGGTTTTTGACTATTTCGCAGTGAGAGAATGAATAATTACATATAAACTCTCATGAGAGAAAAGCTTTTTTCCAGTGAAGATCGCGATTATAATATTGAACTTAAGGTGTAGGGCATCAGTGAAAGAAAAGATAAGAAAAAGTACATTTGGTCAATCAGCTAAAATACTCAAGATATTTTAACAATAATGATAATTGTGGCTGGGTGGGGGAAAGAGGCGAGTGTCAGACTTAGGCGTGGTTAAATATCTCCGAAAGCCAGCCACTAAGTTGGATTTATTACCTTGGACTGCAAAGGGGCCATTTGTGCAATCTAAGCTCTCACAAATGGCCCCTTTGAGAGCATTTTTGTGCTTTGCAAGGGTGCGATGGCGTAACCGCCCGCCGGATAATGTTGGCGAAAGTGTTACAAACGCACGGACAAACAAAAGTGTTACAACTCAAAGCCGCAACTACAGATTGAAGGTTTGAGCTTACGTAATACTTAATAAGACAATAATGTATTACATTCGCCAACAGTATCCCGCCGTAGGCGATCGCAGCCTGTACTATTCTGTAGATAGAACATTTGAGCCTTGCCTTGAATTATGGGCTATCGTATACAACGTATATAGATATGGAAACAGCAGATGTAATTGTGATTGGAAGTGGCCAGGGCGGAATTCCACTTGCAGCTGACTTTGCATCATCAGGTCGAAACGTCGTTCTATTTGAGCGCGATGCATTGGGAGGCAGTTGCATAAACTATGGTTGTACACCTTCTAAAGCCTTTCTAGCCTCTGCCCATGCCGCAGGTCGCGCTCGACAAGCGACAAAATTAGGCATACACGCGCAGGTCGAGGTCGATTTTTCTGCGGTGATGGAGCGTGTGCGTAGTATTCGCAGCCAGTTTAACCAGGGTACCAAGCGGCGACTAGAGAGTGCAGGGGTTCGAGTCATCTGCGCTGAAGCTGCTTTCACCGGAGAGCGAACTGTGAGTGGAGGAGGTGTGACTGTGCAGGCTCCAATCATTGTTATCAACACAGGGACATCCTCTACTATTCCTGACATTCCTGGTTTAGCTGGAACGCCTTATCTGACCAACCGAAATTTCTTTGATTTGCAGCAGATTCCGCCCCGGTTGCTCGTGGTCGGCGGTGGTTATATTGCCCTGGAGTTAGGGCAGGGAATGGCACGTTTAGGGAGCCAAACCGAATTGATTGTGCGGGGCGATCGCTTGCTGGCTCAAGAAGAATCCGATGTCAGTGCTGTGCTTGCTGATGCTTTTGAGCAAGACGGAATTGGACTGCATTTCAATGTGACTGTTCAGCAGGTTGCTTATACCAATCGTGTGTTTACCCTAACGCTGAACAATGGTGAAGTACTAGATGGGGAAGCATTGCTGATTGCGACTGGGCGCAAACCGAATACTCAGGCATTAAATTCTGCGGTGACAAGCGTTGAATTAGATGCACAGGGTTTTATTAAAATCGACGAGCAATTTCAGACGACTTGCGCTGGGATTTATGCGATCGGAGACGCTGCCAAGCAGCCTGCTTTTACCCATGTTTCTTGGGAAGACTATCGTCGCTTGAAAGCCATTCTGTGTGGCGAACACCGGACACGCAACGATCGGGTGTTAGGCTATGCCGTCTACACAGAGCCACAAGTGGGTCGAGTGGGTATGACGTTAGAGCAGGCTCACAAACAGGGCATTACTGCCCGTGAAGTCACCCTGCCAATGGCTCATATTGCCCGTAGCATTGAGTGGGGGCACGATTTGGGTTTCTACCGCATGGTCATCGACACCGAGACGAATTTGATTTTAGGAGCAACGCTGGTTGGTTACGAAACGGCTGAACTGGTGCATGTCTTTTTGTCACTTATGGAAGCGAAAGCAACGTGGCAGGTACTTGAACAATCGGTTCACATTCACCCAACTTACGGTGAGGCATTGCCCAGTCTTGCAAGGCTACTCGTTGGAGATGATATGCCAACCTGTCCCAATATGTAACAAAGGAGCAACCAATAACTACTAACTTGAAGATGGGCGAACGCTTCAAGATATCTGCAAGGGGTCGTATATTGATCAGTGCAAAGACTCTCAGTGTCAAGATAACCCAGGCGAAATTCTAACAACGACTCTTGTACTCCAAATAAAGTCATACATTTTGCAATACTCACGGTCAAATAATCAAGCATTAGCCGTTGTTTTACCCGTGTGTTGAAGAGGGTATTTCTAGAATAAGCTGAAATTTAATTCAGTTGTCAGAATTGAATTCAGGCTTTTGACAACTGAAGTTTTTCTTATTAACTGTGGTATTCGGCTGATTTTCGTTAAAGTATTCTTTCATCAGTGCAAAATATAAAAAGCAATGAAAAACCCCAACCTGTTTAAAGGATGGGGGCATAAATAAAAACTCTATATTTCCATGATGACACAACTCAATATTGCTACGAGCCAATTGGTACTGGAGGTGGAATAATGAACAAACCACTATCCAGACGCAAGAGAGTTATCCCTGGGGCATCTGAGGAACCAAAGCTAGCAACCGACTCTGCTGCCGAAAATACTTCTGAGCAAGATAACCCAGCCTCAGCAACGATTACGGTGACGGCTGTTGAAGTAACAGAGTTGACCCAGGAAGAACAAAGCTTACGCCTGCATTTAGAACACCGTGTGGAGAGAGCATTTTTAGAGGCAGGTCAGGCGCTGATGGAGTTGAGAGACAGACGGCTATACCGTTCCACGCACCAGACTTTTGAAGAATACTGCCGCGATCGCTTTAATTATAGTCGTGACGCAGCTTACTTGAAGATTTCAGCTACTGTGGTTTATGAAAATCTTCAAAAGTTTTTGCCGACCATTGGTCGGCAAATTCCAATGCCGACCAACGAACGACAACTGCGCTTTTTGGCGAAAGCCGAGTTGGAACCGGCTGTGCAAGCGGATGTCTGGCAGCAGGCAGTAGAGCAAGCTGGTAATAAGATTCCATCCGGTCGCATAGTGAAAGACGTGGTGGACAGGATACGCGAAAGTCCGAAAGTACCCAATCCTTATCATATTGGGGAAATATGCCTTCTGTTGCCGAAGGATAACCCGGAATTGAGAGGTAAAGCAGGTTATTGGGGCGTGGTAACTCATGTTGGGCAATACAGTTGTACAGTCCAGACCTGGGACGGTGACTATACCGTAAAAATCGAACACCTGAAATCACTGGAATTGCTTGATGAAGATTGCCAATTCATGCAGCAGCTATGTGTGAGGTTACAGCAATTGCATCAAGTGGCCAGCCGTGACTCTTCTGTGGATTGGCTGTTGCAGGGGTTGGGTAAGCAAGCCAAACCTTATCTGTCATCCTTACAGGCAAAGCTGCTGGCGACTGTGGAACGGGAGTACAAAATCGAGTGGAGGCAACAGAAATGATGGTGCAGCGAGGAAACAATAGTGATAGAATCTACGGTTAATAGCAAAGAGTGATATCTTGTGCCGTTTTCACGAGCTAAAAAGGTTTTTTTAGACCAAATTATGGTTAGCGAATTGGTAAATCTCAAACAAGAACTGATTTCTATTTCAGAAGCTAGTGACATTGGGTTTAACTATACTCCAACAGCCGCATTGCAAATCGAGACATTAGCGCGATCGCTTGAGTTGGTAAATCCTACTACTGAACCAACAAACCATCTTGAGTTGGTTCAAGGGCGCTGGCGGCTCTTGTACAGTACATTTGGCTTAGAACAAGAAACTACTCTACAACGTGTTTCTTTTGGTAAACTCCCGAATGTGGCTATCAGCGTTACTGGTATCTTTCAAGAAGTTTATACAGATGGTCAGCAATACAATAACCTAATTGAATTTACTCTATTGTCTGGTATTTTAGGTATTACTATAGTTGAAGGGCGTTACACAGTAGAAGATTCTAAACGTCTCAATATTGATTTTGTAGAAACATCCGTTAAAAGTGTAAGCAATGATTTGACCGACTCTAGTTTTCGTAAGGCTTTAGGAGTCGATAATCAGTTGCCTTTGGAATCAACACTCTCCTTTAATGGCTGGACAGATATTACCTATTTAGACGAAAATTTCCGCCTCATGCGTGGGAATCAAAAAAATTTGTATGTGTTGCTACGATCCGAGTAAAAAGATCAGAGTCTCCTTACTTGTAAATAAAGCTAAAACTATTACCTAGACTGTATTTGTCTCACTAAATCATTAAAAGGTTGCCAATTATCTTCTTGGGCGATCGCTTCCCAAATAGATTCTATATGGCGAATGAATTGTCATTGATCGAAGGAAGGAGAGTTTTTCACCCAGACATTATGGTTGTGATAAAAATCTCCACGTTGCTCCAAGGTAAAACCACCCAGCAACAATCCTAACCATACTTCTACCATCGGCATTTGCAACACACGTTGCAGTTTAACTAAAGAAATCTCATCTTTGACATTTATCAGATGGTTAGCGATCGCTCTCTGCCATTTTTGGACATCCTCATCTGATGCCAAATTGCGGACATCTTCTAAAGTTGTCACCTCATCAAGCATTGCCAAAACATTCGCTTTCTCAACAGGTGCTGCTACAGAATCACCCGATTCAGTAGGAGATGAAAATTGGTGTGGGCCATGTGGTTTAAAGGTTTGTGGTGTTTGCGGTTCAATCAAATCATCTAAATCTAGGTGCATTGTTGTCCGCACTAGACCAGCAAAGAGATCGGTGCTAACAACTGGCCCTAAAAGACTATTGCGATCACGGGTATCTTGCAACAGCACTTCCGCACGAGACTTAAGAATATCTGCAATTTGACTGAAGGCAAGCGCTGCGGTTGATAACTGTGCCTCCAAGGGTAAACTTTCTAGCTCGGCATCCAAACAATCCCACATAGCATCAAGGGAAGAAGTTGGTGGAGACTCGGACAACTCATCAAGCACATCCCAAATTGTTAATTGACGATATGTGGTCATCTCTAAGATTGTGGATGCAAGGGGCAAGGCCGCACTGGGCAGTAACTTGAGGTAATTTCAAACATATCCTTATATTGATAGAGCGAAACACCATATTGTTTCGCAAACGCCTGCAACACCTGATCTGTATAGGCGCGGATCTTACCAGCCGTTAACCCAAAACAGTGAATTGGTTCTAAGCGACAAATAGGCTGTTGTCCCAGCCACAGTTCTGCGCCCAAGGCGTGCAATGGTTTATCCCCTGGTTCTTTATACAAATACAGCACTGCAAAATATGTTGCTGGTGGTTCGACTGTTACTGAATCAATTTCTGCTGAATTATTCTGGGAGCGGTGGCGATAGAATGAGCGGCGATTATGACAGACTTTGGGATTCCAACACCCGTCCCCTTGTGGCCCATGCAGTAGTTTTGCTTGAGTTGTTGGTAATTTGGAGCATAGCTGACACTTGGGGTCTAACGGTTTCGGCATACCTTACTCCGCTTCTTCGCCAATCGCACGATAGTAAGCAGCGATCGCCGCTTCTTGCTCACTGCGAAGCGTATAGCGCCGAAACGCTTTCTCGCTTTGATGCCCTGTTAATTTTCGTGCATGGCTGGGGTCAACTCCCAATAGCAATAAGTCAGTAGCGTAGGTGTGACGAAAGGAGTGAGGATGTAAATCCTCAATGTGAGCTATTTCACCGATTTTTTCCACAGCGAAGTAAATGCCGTGATAACTCAAGCGTTCACCCTTGTATGAAGCATGATGTGAAATCATCAATGGACTAAGGCTGTTTAACACCTCCCCTTGCTGTTCGCGCGATCTCAAATACTCTGCTAAAACTTCCCGGCTCTCTTTTCGCAGTGGAACCAAGCGTGGTTCATTGGTTTTGGTGTCTGGTAAAAATAGCAGCTTGCCATCAAATGAGCCAACATTTAACTGCACAACTTCCCCAGCCCGGAGTCCATGACTAAGAATGTGAACGAGTGCTGTATCCCGTTGCCTTGTTTCTCCCAAGAATTCCAACGCTGACCAAACCTGTTCCATTTCTTCAGGGGTTAAACTCTGGGCTGGTGGTAGTGGCACTTTTTCCAGTTTTATCCCCAGTGTAGGATTAGTAGCAATAATTTCAGGATACGTGTAACACATCCATTTGAAAAAGCTTTTGAGTGCCGCAACTCCGGCATTTATGCTGCTTTTTGAAAGCGGTTTATCTGCATCAGTCCGCAGTTCATCACGGAGATATTCTTTATATAGTGCAAGGTGACGTGGACGCAGTTCATGATAGTGCAGCTCACTCCAAGCCAAAAATCGTTTGAGTTCTCGTTCGTAAAGCTTGCGGCTGTTTGGTGCGAGATTGTTGCTGCGTAAAAATTCCAGAACTTTTACCCACCGAATATCGGTTGGTGGTCTTGTACTAGTGGTGCGCCCAAGGAGCGATGCAGTTTCAGCGTTCAGAGGAATAAGTTTAATCGGAGGTAAATTATTTAGTTCAGGGTTATTCACAATAATTATGCGATCGCACTGGGTGGCTCTGAATTTAAAAATTCAGTATATGTCACTGTAAGGATAAGATGAGCAACTTTGAAAGCATAAGTTGAGCAATTACGTAGCCCAAAGCCTTTATACTACGTCGGAAATTATTTATCGAAAACAGGTTTTGAAACCATAACATGAGCAAAGGTTTTGTTTTGTAACCCTAACGTGAGCAAACATATTCATGCCCAGCATTAAAACTTTGGTTAGGTATAGCTGCTATGAAAACCGAAATCGAGCAACAGAGCTACTTTCTGTTTGAGTTCACTACCTCTACTTTTGTAAGCATAAGATGAGCGACCTGTTTTGAAACCATAAAGCAAGCAACTTGCTCATCTTATGCTTTCAGTGACAACAGTATACACGATCGCGGTGTGAATACAAAATAACGTAGCCTTATCTTTTATCCGACATAAACTCCGATTAACACTACTTCCCTTGATATACAATACTTTCACCAACATGCGATCGCGGAGGGTGCATGTTGGCAACGGAATAGTTTCTATTACGCTGCCGATAAATTTTGTTTGTCTTGGTATCGCCTTTGATGCCTAATCCAAGCGATAACCATTTACAGGGTGCTAACTTCCAGTTATAGTTAGCCGTAAATTATTATAGGCACAATGCAACTATAACTTTGACTTAGTGTAAAGATAGTTTACAAAAGTTGCTCAGGCGGTTGCCTTAGTCTATGGGAATAAAAAAGTTCAACAATTTCTGTTAAGTGCTTTACCCCGCTCCAAGCATCCGTCCATAAATCCCTTGAAAGAGGCTGTACGCCGCACCCACGCTACGTTATTACTAGAGCGATCGCCATCGGCTCATAGCGGTTACGCCATCGCTCTTAGGCTCTTCAAAGATTTCTGGTCTTATTTCCCGGTAACTCTATTATTATCCAGTCCTCAGTAATGGGGAGTATATTTTCCAGTGTTGTGGAGTTTATAGTTCTTGACTAATAAATTTCGTCTTCTTCATCTACCCAATCTTCATCCCAGAGAAGTTCATTGTAAACCTTAGTAGCTTGAGATATTTTTAGGTTGTGAGCTGCTGTCACACAATTTCTTGGTTGCCAACCAATGAGGGCGTATCTCCCATGTAAATGTCTGACAGCATCTTTGCAGTCATTAATTACTGGAATATCTTCAAAGATGTATTTCCGCAATTGGATTCCTAAACGAATTGCCTCCATTTCATAATTGTGAAAATAGGGTTCTTCAACATCAGGTGTAGAAATCAGCAATCCTCTCACCCAGGTATGATTTTTATAGATAGCCTTCGCTACAACTAAATTGACTTGTTTTGGTGTCCAATCGCTCCTTTGTAAAAAGTTATCTATTGCTGATTCATCATCTAAATCTATATCTATGTTAGATTCTGAAAGTATTTCCGAGATATCTGTATTTTCTAAGAACAATTCGTACCACTCTTGAAAGGTTTCGGGACTAAATAGCTTTCTCGCTTCTTCAAATGAAATTTTTTCCCATCCAGCATCTGTAACTATTTCGTTACCAGTAGGAGCAATGAACAGATTCTCTTCTTTTACCATCCAAGGGAAGGATGTATTGTGATTTTTTCTCTTTCGTTTACCCATTGAACTGCTATAGAGGATCACTCTTATTATCCTGTCTCCTATCTTACCTGATAAAGTGAGTGTCTCTAGTCCATGAAAAGCGATGCTAATAGAAAACATTACAAAAACAATTTGATTTCGAGGAAATCTAGTTAAGATAAATTAGCTGAAGTAAAAATATCTGGTTATAGTCTTTATGTTTGACTTTTATCCTTTGCGATTACCATCAAAATATTTTAATATTTTCATTACAGTACTAACTTTTGTTTTATTTTTTTGGTTCACTCCTGTCGTTGCTCAAGCATTAACTAAAGCTCCAGTTATTTTGGATGGACAACAGCTTTTTCAAATCAGCGATTCTGGTCAGTATAGCGCTCAAGAACGGACAAATTTAATCAACTCACAACTAAAAAATGTAATTTCCGCTTCTGAGTCTATTCAAGTTAAAATTGAAAAACGCAACCAGCTACCGACTATTTTATTAAATGACCGCTATCTGTTAACAGTTACACAACAAGATACTTTACCAGGTAGTACACTCGATGAGCAGGCTAACATTTGGGCGCAGCAAATTGAAGGAGCGTTAAAGGAAGCTCATTTAGAGCGAACTAAAACTTATCTTCAACAAACAACTTTTATCGCAGCAGTAATTTTACTCATAACTGTAGTATTTAGTTGGCTATTGGGATGGATTAAGCATCAATTTATCCGAGTAGCTTCACTTCGCTTAACAACTAGTAATACCATACCTAATTCGGAAACACTTAAAGTATTAGAATTATTTTTCAAATTAGTGTTGGCAAGTATGCGTATCGGACTTTGGATGAGTGCGATTCTTTATATCACTAATCTCTTTCCTTTCACTCGTCAATGGAGTTACCAAATTTCAAATATCCTGATTACCAGTTTCACCTCACCGATTCTGACGTTGGGAAAAAATCCTTATTCTCTTACTGAATTAATAATTTTGGTTGGTTTGTTGTTTGGCTTAGTTATCTTTGCTGGAACCTTAACCAATTTCTTACGTTCTCGGATTCTCTCTTTTACTGTCATCAATCGTGGCGCTCAAGAAGCAATTATAATACTTTTAAAATATGGTTTAATTTTTATTGGCACACTGGTACTGCTACAAATCTGGGGGCTTGACATTAGCTCTTTGACAATTTTAGCAAGTGCTTTAAGCGTTGGAATTGGCTTTGGTTTACAGGATATTGCTAAGAATTTTGGCAGTGGTTTAGTACTAGTATTTGAGCGTCCGATTCAGGTTGGAGATTTTGTGGAAGTTGGGGAATATACAGGTATTGTCGAGCGAATCGGTGCCCGAAGTACCGAGATTCGTACTCTTGACCACGTTTCAATCATTGTACCCAATTCTCGCTTCTTGGAAAAAGAAGTAATCAACTGGAGCCATCGCAACCCGATTTCTCGTCTTCATCTCCCCGTTGGCGTTGCCTATAGCTCAGATCCTAAAGCAGTGCAATCTGCTCTGTTAGAGGCTGCTTCTAAGCATCCCAATGTATTGCAGACTCCTTTGCCTCTAGTACTGTTTAAAGAGTTTGGCAACAACACTTTAAATTTTGAGTTATTAGTCTGGACTACGGAACCTAATAAACAATTTTTGCTCAAAAGTGATTTATACTACATTATTTACGAAGTATTAAAGCAACGAAAAATTGAAATTCCTTTTGCTCAGTTAGATTTACATCTGCGTTCTGGTAAGTTGGAATTTACGCCAGAAATGCAGTTAGCTTTAATACCGATGGTTGAAGGATTATCAAATCAGGATTCATGCATAGATTCAAACAATGCAATTGAAAGAGGTACAGAGGGTATAGATGTATGAGCCCTCTGTAATCATGGGGTCTACCCACAGAAATCATCCACGCGGATATCCCGCCAGACATCAGAAACCTGCCAGCCGGAATTACCCACAGATTGTACTGGAGGATTGTCAAGCAATGGAATATAGTCAGGAACTCTAGGCTCTGAAATCGCTACTGGTTTCTCCTCAACCTCAACCACAGGGGCAGTAGAATTGTCAGTATTAGCTTGAAGAAGTTGGTCTTCAGCCTCCTCGATTAGCTTCATCTGTCTCAGGGTAAGCTTGTCGGATTTTTTGATGATTTTCTTTGTATGTATCTCATTAGAAGTATTCATTGATTATTCCCTCGAAGGCATTGGTTTAAAATTTGTCTGAGTAAAGTTGCAAGAAGATAGGTATAAATAATTTGCACAGAATTAACACTCTACTGCAAAACTATAGAAAATACGAGTCCCTAATTGTAAGAATTTATTAATTGGACATAAATATCTTTTTCAGGCAGATGCCTAAAAGCGATCGCAGTAGGCTCATTGTCTAGAAGTCAAAATTCTTTTGGGTTTTTGACATACGTTGACGGAGAAGATTGGAGATCGAAGATTAAAGAAAAGCAGATTGAATTTGGTACAAGCCCTGTCCCTCGTGGACGGAATAAATCTAAAAGACGCTCCTACGTCGCTTTCCGCGTCGCTATCATCAATCTCGAATCCTCAAGCTGTATCCAAGAGTGGGTGCAGACAATCTCCAATCTGCTTTTCTTTAATCTCCAATGTGTTGACCTGTACCAATGCCATCGCTACGATCCAAAATACGCCTTCAGAAGAAATTATGACCGCAATCGCTGAGGTAGTGGGTCAGGAAAAAGATCGTTGCATCGGCTTTAGCGAGAGATATTTATAACCAAACCGTATTGCCTCCACAGTCTATGATTGCTCCCTTATTCGGGGATGGGAGGAATTATCTGGCAAATTATTGCAGCACCAAAGATGTTTTAAGTAAATCAATAGAATGGTTGAGCTAAGTTTCGTCAGTTTGATAGATATCTCAGAGTGCTTGATATTGTGCGATTGTAAAGAAAGGTTTTAGTCCAAAACTCGTAAAGTATTTATGACACAAATTCCCATCGTTCGCCAGATTCTATCAGAGCCGGATACCGGATTGCTATCTTATCTTAGCCAACAACTTCAAACACCGAGCTTTTCACATTTTAAAAGCCAATTTGGTTTTTATGTAGATGAGTCCTGTACACAAGTTACCTCGGTAGACGATTCTTTAGAAATACAAACAATACTTTTGCTGACTCTGAAGTTATCGATCATTGCAGATAGCCAAACTCCCTCGGATGAGGCGGCAGTACACGCTGTTGAGTTTCAAGAATTACTAGATGCACAAATTATTAGATGGAGCCAAGACAACGAAAACTTGCTTAAACCAATCTCAGAAATTAAAAGCACGTTCAGTCAGTTGTCAGATATCCCGTTCCACGGTGGCTATCTTCCAGGTTTTGAAATTAAAAGCCAGTTTACTATAGTTTACAGTCCTGTTACTACACAGTTAAGCCAATCAGAGTCGGCTCAATCTGCAAAGCATAGTCCAGGGGAACGTACTCCCATCAGTGGGCAGTACGAAGTAATCAATTCCAATGGAAAAGGCACAGGGCTAGAGGTAACATCAACTGCCGGAAATCCGTTTCCTCCAACGAGTGAATCTGACCAATCATATCGGTTAGTTGACCCCACAAAGCATAAAAACCCTAATAGATAACAATTAGCGTTGCTCAAAGGCAATCTTAAGCTAGAGGAGCTTCTGCTCACAAACTGTTAGCTGTCAGATATAGTGATTTGAGCAGCATACTCTTCTTTACTCGTATTTAAGTAAGTAAGCCTGCTCAGACCAGAATAATTTTACTCACTTGTTAGTGATCTGTATATCTTAATAATGACTGTAATTATTCAGATATACTTCACCTGACTATGAAAGATAATTTTGTGAAGCCGAGTCATCCTCTAGACATTTAATAGAGTAGTCTTCTAGTAAATGTTTACACTTAGTATTAAGTATAAATTGAAAGTAGGTAAATATTATTTAATTTTTGGCTAAAAAAGGAGTTTTTTATGATCTCGACTGTAATTTTTTTTGTTGGCTACACTGTAATATCTGCGTTTTTCATTTCTCATGTTGAGTAATCAGCTAGAAAGTATTAGAAATTCTATTTGGTTATGATAGGCTTGATAAGCGCAAATCGATTACTTATAAGGCTTTTGGGTGTAGGGTGTAGTGAGAAAAAAGCTTTTTAATGTCCGCGCTTATTTCTAGTTTTCTTGATTTTTTCAAATCTGCAACCCTACCCGCAACACCTGCCTTGGCAAAGATTTTATCTTTACAAGAGTGCCATTCGTTCATGGCATCTGTAAATGTACTAAGTTAAAGGACTTTTTGCAGAAGTGGGGTGCATATTAAAGGGGAAATTTCATCCATTTAAGATGCACCATAACATCAAGGCAAAAATTACTTTTGCAAGATGTCTAAAGTTGATACGGTAGTTTGGTCAGCATTAATGGCAAGAGACAATCGTTTTTAGTCAAGGTGAATTGCTTGAAATTGTACAGCGATTTTTTTATTTGTCGCTCCACTAACTATGTAGAGGTGAATTAATGGAAAAGAAAAGTTGGCGATCGCTATAATCAATATTTCCAGTACTTATACAGAGGCGTGAATATCCACTATTGTACAAAATAACTTTTAGTGAAAGGTAGTAAATGTAATTTTATATACTCTGTTGAGATGAATAACTCAGTAGAGTATTTTTTTGAGAGTCACTGTCCTAATGAAACATCTAACCTTAGCTACTCTTTTTTTCATTAGTAACAGTGTAGGATATGTATAAAACAGGAGTCAGGATACAGAATTTAGAATTCAGAATACTCTATCCATAAAGGAATAGAGTTTTAAGGTAAGAATATTTGAATTTTTTTGCCCACCATTCCACTCGCTTTAACTAATATTAAGACGCTCCAAGATGAGCTTGCCATCGGCGCTATCATCCACTCGTACAGAAAAATTTTGTTAGCGGATAGCTAAGGTGTCTGCCCATTCTGACCGGAGGTGTAGCGTCTCCGGCTCCGCTTCTGAGTTCTGAATTCTTCTTATAAAATTTAGAATTTATCTAATGAAATTGCTTAATTTATCCGATGCTATTGATCGTTATCCTTGGACAATTAGTCCTGATAGTACTGTAATTGAAGCTATTGGATTAATGAGTCAGAAACGAAGTATAAAAGATGATCTGACTAGCTTAAATTTTTCATTTGAATCAAAGATCAGAAGCCAGCAAGGAGCTAGCTGCATCTTAGTTATGGAGGGAACGCAGCTATTAGGGATATTCACTTATCAAGATGTAGTTAGACTTGTTACCTCTGGGATGGACTTATCCAGAGCGAAAATGGCTCAGGTGATGACGCAGCAAGTTATTACGCTCACACAATCAAATTCTCAAGATATTTTCACAGCTTTGTCATTATTGCATCAGCATCAAATTTGCCATTTGCCCATTTTGGACAATGTTGGGCAATTGCTAGGAATCGTCACTGAGACTAGCTTGCTTGAGCTGTTTTCACCGGAGGAAGAAAAATTTACTGACCAAGAGGAAGTTAACGAGGAATTTCAGAAAACCCTTGAAGAACTTCAAGTTGTGTCCGAGGAACTACGCCAACAAAATGAACAACTGACTACTGCCCGT
>NZ_JAAGOG010000468.1:0-844 GCF_010747425.1 Nostoc sp. UIC 10630 | reverse complement strand
TAAGGGTAAAAAAAGCTATTTAACTACACAACAAAGAGAAGAAGTCCTAGTTTGGCTACAAACAAAAAATATTTGGGAGCTTGGTGAACTTGAATATAAACTAGCTTTTGAATATGACGTAATTTATGAATCAAAACGCAGCTATTATGACTTGTTTGATGCGGCAGGAATTAGTTGGAAGAAAACTTCTGCTGTAAATCCAAAAGCTAATGAGGAAGCTGTTGCTGTAAAAAAAAAGAGATATCTTCACTGTTGGCGAGCCACCGAGAAGAAATAGAAGCAGGACTTTTGAGAGTCTTGCTACTAGATGAGTGTCATTTACTTTGGGGAGATAGCATTGGCTATGTTTGGGGAAGAACTGACTCAGAAATTACCCTTCCAATTACCAACGAACGAGATAAACAAACTTATTATGGAGCAGTTGACTATCTAGATAAAAAATTGTTGTTGAAGACCTATGATACAGCTAATTCAAAAAATACTATTGATTACCTAAGCTATTTATTAAACGAATCTCCTAACCAAAAGTTACTAATTTTCTGGGATGGTGCTAGTTATCATCGGTCAAAAGAAATCCAGAAATTTTTAGCATCTATTAATCAAGGGTTAACACAAGAACAATGGAAAATTCACTGCATTCGTTTTGCTCCTAACTGCCCCTCCCAAAATCCTATAGAAGACATCTGGTTACAGGCAAAAACTTGGGTGCGGCGTTTTTGTGCTTTAATTCCAAAATTCTCTCATCTAAAGTGGATGTTTGAGTGGTTCATTCAAAATACTACTTTTGATTTTCCGTCTCTTCAGATGTACGGAGCTTTTTCAAAAATCAAATACTAATCCTATA
>NZ_JAAGOG010000088.1:0-30737 GCF_010747425.1 Nostoc sp. UIC 10630 | reverse complement strand
CTGATGTTGTTTATAAGATATATTTACTTGTTATTATTATATATTATCTATTTATCATCTAAAAAGAACTCAGAATCAACAAATGCGATCGCCGAATCAACAAATGCGAACGCCGAATCAACAAATGCGAACGCCGAATCAACAAATGCGAACGCCGAATCAACAAATGCGATCGCCGAATCAACAAATGCGATCGCCGAATTAACAAATGCGATCGCCAAAGTAACAAATGCGAACGCCCCTACCTAATTTCCCACCCCTTCGGTATTTTAGGTGGACACCAAAAGAGGTTTTTACTAGATACCTCAAGGGATTCCAGAATTCCTCGCATGACTTCTGTGCAGTACATCCAATGCCCCAAATCGTCATACATCCGATCGGGATTAAACTCGACATTGTAGTGCAGCACATTGGGAAGGTCTAAAAACTCATCATCGCTTTGAGGAGAAAGAAGCAAGAGATGAAATGGCTTCCCCTGACATTGTTTTTCTAGCTTGTTGACTAAATCTATTACACCACCGCGATCGCTAATTCCTGTACGAACAAAAAGCACTTTATCGCAGTGCCGCAGTGCGTACCAAAACCTTTCAGAACGTGCTGTGTATCGAACCCGCATCCGTTCATGGATGGGAGACATATCGTTGCTTGGATCGTCTGTCTCTTCGACTTCATGGGCAAAGGATAGACCCGACCACTTACTATGGTAAATCCTCCCTGCATCCGGGCTATAGTGAAGGAAGGCAGGATTCCACATATCATAAAAACCGTTTTCGATCGCATCTGCAACATCTGCAATATTAGTCGCGCGCGTTAGATCGAACGGAAAGGCCGGGCCATCGTACTCCATCTTATATAGCATCATACGGACGGCACAGCGATCGCCAAGGGGAAGAATAGCCACACGGCTGATATCCGATAACTCACATTTGTATTGGAAAAACACCGCAGACTTAGGTGGTGCTTTCACCCGGCTTTCAAGCCCATCTTTGCCAATCATCATGGTACGAAAGGGAATGTCGGGATAAAGCGGATCTTCATAAACACCCGATGGCATGGCTTTAAGTGCGTTGCAAACCTCTGTCCACATCGGCTGGATGTTGTATTCGCTATCTGATTCGTTGATTATCCAGAGGTGGCGTTCGTCTGCTTGCAAAATCCCCAGATGCCCGTCATAGAAAAAAACCTGTGAGTTGTTTGGCGAAAAAAGATTGAAGGCAGCGCTATATTCTAAGTCTGCGCCAGAGGGTATATTTACTGTGGTGGCGATCGCACCATCTTCTTGCACAGCAAAGAAGGGGAGCGTCCCTGGCTTGACAGACTTTGCAATGTAAATACCTGGTATCAATCCTGCCCTACTTTGTAATGCAGTTTGCAATTCTTGCCAATAGGGAGCGATCGTGTAACTGTATTGTGATGGATTAACGATTCGTAAACGCTTCTCTTCGATACAGACAGAGACATGAAAGCCAGCATTGTCAAAGTAGATGGCAAATTCATTCGGTTGCTGGAAGCGTTGTTTTTCTTTTGCCAATTCGTCTTTGTCGATGTCGAATAGGTGCTGGTCGATCTGCTCATACATGAGGCTATGACCGACCGTGTTCGGGTGAGCCGGATCGAAGGATGTCCCCGCTTTCCATCGTCCTTGTCCATCATCCACGGCTGCCAACCAATCTAGTACAGCTACATCCCAACTTAGCATTCTGTTGTGTGTGTCTTGGAGCAGCCAGTAATGTTCCTGAGAATAGTCGCCATTAGGATAGACTCCTCCCAGAATCGGAATTGCTCCGATGTGCCGCGTCATTTTCACCAACTGCTGCAAGCCACTTTCAAATCGTCGCTGTACTGCTCGCCGTTCGTAAGGGGGACAGTAGGCTAACCCTTCGTTGCCCAGAGAAAGAGCAATAATCACGATATCTGGTTGTTCTGGGGTGACAAACCAGGGAAATCGAGCGATCGTTCTGCTGACATTCGCCCCCACTTCCGATACATTTACTAGTTGATGCCCATATTTTTGCTCTAAAGCCTGTGCTAACAACCAGACCCAACCTTTCAAAAACCAGGCTTTATGACCTAATGCGACGGAACTGCCAATGACCACAATTTTGAGTCTTTCAGCCCTTTCTTCCACGGGCATCTTGACAGTTGATTTCTCAATGTATCCAAAGGGGTAAGGCTGTAAATAACCGAATGCACCATCATCCACAACAATTGTGCTGGAATGATCCTTAGAATCAATCGGTATCCATCGGTTTGTATCTAGTAAGCTCTCCCATTGAGCATTGCCGTTGGCATCAAGGCGGACGTACTTATATTCAACTCTCTGTTGACCGCCTAACTCTTGAATTTCAATATCTGTCCACCATAGAGGATAGCGATCGCCACTTGTACGTAGGTGGATACATTTTTTAATTTCCCACAGTCCCAACTTTGGAGTAGAACCGACCAGACCGATGGATTCACCTGCTTGCGTGTATGCACTGATTTGGAATCGATACATAGAGTTTATCCTGTTTTCGTGAGTACGATACCAAACAGTCAGGCTGAAATATTTAAATCTACTTTGACAATATCACATAGAATTCTTAAGAGTCTGGTATGGATATTGTCAAGTATAATGAAACCTGATTAAAATTACCAAAGCTATCAACAGCAAGGCTTTTAAACGATTAAAAAGAATTTTATAAAATATTTTATAATTTATTAAATAGACTATATTGAATTAAAAGTATTTGTACAACTAAGAATAAATCAACAAAAGGATAAGATTAAGTTAAATTTTCCTTCAACGTCCCACTAAAAATTTGTGTGCCTGTTCTTAGCACCTCTAACTGTTGATTTGCAGCAGGCGATCGCAGAAAAACGGACGAAATAACTCACAGGCTAGACTTGCTTTGAGATCATGCAGATGCACTAACCCCATTTTGTGCAATTGGGAGCCTTGCACAGTCTCACAATCGACAGGACTTGACTGTCTGACGATTTCTATAAACGATGGCAATAAATCGGGATAGCGTTGCAGGTTCCACCATTGTTGTTCTAGGTGGTCTGCATAGATAGCGGTAGCGATCGCAGAATTTTCTAAGAGTTCTTCTAGGGTTATTGTCTGCTGCTGTAGGTAATAAAATGCTAACTGCAACCGATAGGGATGTCCCCCTAATAGAGCGATCAGGCGCTGGGTTTGTGGCGAGTTTATATCCTGTTCGCACCTATATGCTAGATCCTGCACCTGAGCAGGGGTAAACTCAGGTAACTCAATAACTAGCCCAGTATTTAAGAGAGAGGGATCGATGGAGGGAGGCATCAGAATTTCAGTAGAATGAACCGTCACCAATCGCAGCTTGTGCCAAGGATTAATGTCTGCATCGGCTTCTTTGCCTTGCTCAGACCATGTTCGTAAAAGTAAAAGAAATTCACGAGCAACGTCGGGGTAGGCAAAAAGCTGGTTGAGTTCATTGATCGCAATGACTAGGGGGCGATTCTCTATTGAATAGACTCCGCGATCAAGGTTGGGTAAGATTACATCCTGGAAATAATCAGTGGTATTTGATTTACTGCCCAAGGAGTTATGCCAAAAACTAGCAATTTCATTTGGCAAGTCTAACTGCTTACTGACTCTGGCACAGAACCATTTTAAGAAGCGTTCTAGGTTCTGTAAAATCTCGTTGTTAGCAAGTTGCAAGTTCACAGAAACGGCGCGATGACCCTGGGAGTTAGCGTAAGCCAGGATGCGAGTCATTAGGGAGGTTTTGCCCATTTGCTTGGGGGCGCGGATGTTGATCAACGCACCGGGTTGCTGGATGGCTTCGTAACAGAGGGATTCGAGAATAGGACGGTCAATGTAGAAGACTGAATCCAGGGGCATCTGCCCTCCTGGTGTAGTTAAAAGACGAGAGTATAGATTGTCTGGCGTTCGGCTCTGCCGTCCCTTCGGGAATCGTTCCATTTTGTGGGTTTGCCCTACATTACTGCAAGAATTGCATACTGGTTCGATGCGATCGCAGGCTTCAGCCCCGGACATTAAGCCAATCTCGGCAAGACTGTCTTGATGAGGTTCCAGATAAAAATAATCGTCCTTTAACAAGGTCATATTAAAGGCATTAAAACAGCACTCCAAGGTTCGTTTATCGACTCCTACTGAGCCATTAAAAACCTTACTTAAGGTATTTGGGGTTAAACCTGTTTTCTCACTTAGGTCTTCGAGAGTGTATCGCTTAAAGTTTTGCTCAATTTCTAACTGAGCTTTTGCCTGATTGAGTTTCCTTGAGCCTTGAGCCGTCAGAGTCGCACCCCGCCTTCGTAGATGATTTTTCGATCGTAATTGCATTTTTACTTGGGAATAAAGTATAAAAATGTGCTTAGTAATTTGCTTACTAAATATAGATAACTGATGCACTTTACAAATTTATGCAGTATAGTTACAAATCTTAAGTGATTAGGCTATTGAGTAAAATTGGCACGTTGATCCTATTGCCATTGGGTTTCTAAATTGGCAAATACAGTATCAAAATTACATTTTGCTTACAGTGACATCAATAATTTCGCACGACTACTTGGGGATAAATTTGGTGTTCTGGATGTTTTTCCATGTGGCGATACACCAAAATATAGCACCAGTAGCCAATTTTCTCCGATAGGTATACATAAATAGCCTATTGAGGACATCAGTTAAATTATTGAAAGTAAATTGTGAGAAATAAACTTATCGTTCATCGTTTCAGTAGAGTTAAAATGCCTATTGCAAAATCAGTTTTGTTACCATTCAACTGAAATGTGTCTGAACATGAGTATCAGAAAAACATAAATAAATACTTATATCTTTCATAGTTATATATGAATTAATAGTTAAATAATCTTAGGAGAAATAAAAATACCTGGATTTACATCGGCAGTGGTACTTGCTGGATAGACTGATGCAGATCCTCTCTAAACCTAGAATAACAATCTTTTAGGTGGAATTGGCAGGCACCCTAAGTCGGCGGCTGTCCAGAAACCTTGCGCTTGAAAATGAAGGAAGCAACAATGAGTAGCAATCTCGCCATCAAACTGCGTTCTGGAACTCAACAAGCCCACACATCAGCAGAAAATGTGGGATTCATGAAATGTTTTCTACAAGGAGTGGTGGATAGAGACTGCTTTGCCAAGTTCTTAAGTAACTTGTATTACGTCTACAGCGAATTAGAAGCAGCGTTAGATAGCCATGTAAAGCATCCTGTAATTAGTGCGGTTTACTTTCCTGAACTTAATCGCCAATCCTCGCTCGAAAAAGACATGGTGTTCTATTATGGGGATAATTGGCGAGAGCAAATTACACCCTCACCTACTGCTCAAAAGTATATTGACCGCATTCGGGAAATTTCTGCTAGTGAACCGACTTTATTGCTAGGTCATGCCTACACTCGCTACATGGGCGATCTTTCTGGGGGTCAAATGCTACAAAAAGTTGCTCAGTCAGCCCTGAAGCTTTCTGGCTATGAAGGCACGTCCTTTTACAATTTTGAGCAAATTCCTGATAAAAAGGCATTTAAGGATAAGTATCGTCAGGTATTAAACGCGCTACCTATTGATGATGCAGCAGCAGAACGGATTGTTGCAGAAGCTAATAATGCCTTTGGGTTTAATTTGCAGATGGCTCAAGAGTTAGAGGGAAGTCTAATTAAAGCACTCGGCCAAGTCCTGTTTAATAGTCTAACTCGTTCACAGAATTCAGGTAGCACTGAAATAGGTGCGGCTAATTAAGTTTGTCATTGGTCATTTGTCAATAGTTCTTACTCCCCTGCTCCCCACTCCCTATTCCCCTTCGCTTCACACATTCATTGGAAAGCAACTCAATGGTTTTTTTATTACCTGGTGTCAAGTTCGATCTGGATCTGATTCAAAAGTACGACACTCGCGCACCTAGATATACCAGTTACCCGCCCGCTACAGAGTTAAGCGAAACATTCACCGAAACTGATTTTAAGGCCGCGATCGCAGCATCAAATCAACGCCAAACTCCTATGAGTTTATATTTCCACATCCCGTTTTGCCAAAGCGCTTGCTACTTCTGCGGCTGTAACACAGTAATTTCCAACAACAAGAATATTGCTAAACCTTATGTGGAGTCTTTGGTTCAAGACATTAAAAACACCGCAGCTTTAATCGATCCAGACAGGAAAGTGCTGCAAATCCATTGGGGAGGCGGTACTCCTAATTACTTGGATCATCACCAAGTAGAATTTTTATGGAAAAACATCAATCGCTATTTCAACATCGATCCACAAGCAGAAATCTCAATTGAGATTAATCCCCGCTATATTGATAAAAACTACATTTTCTTTCTCAGAGAAATTGGGTTTAACCGCATTAGTTTCGGCATTCAGGATTTTAATAGCAAAGTTCAAGTAGCTGTAAATCGTGTTCAGCCAGAAGAAATGCTCTTTGATGTCATGAGCTGGGTTAAAGAAGCTAAGTTTGAGAGTGTGAATGTTGACCTAATTTATGGTTTACCCTATCAGACCCGTGAGACATTTCAAGAAACACTGAAAAAGACAATTGAATTAGATCCTGACCGAATAGTTGTCTTTAACTTTGCCTATGTTCCCTGGCTCAAACCGACGCAAAAAAATATTCCTCAAGAAGCGCTACCACCAGCCGAGGAAAAGTTAGATATTCTGAAAATGACTATTGAAGAATTGACGAGTAACCAATATTTATTTATTGGGATGGATCACTTTGCGAAAACTAATGACGAACTAGCGATCGCTCAACGCAATGGCACTCTCAAGCGTAATTTTCAGGGCTACACTACCCATGCGGAGACAGAATTATTTGGCTTTGGTTCCACATCTATCAGTATGCTAGAAGATGCTTATGCTCAAAATCACAAGGAATTAAAAGATTACTATCAGACAATTGCATCGGGTCATTTACCTGTTAGCAAAGGTGTCAAGCTTAGTCAAAATGATATTATCAGAAGGGATGTAATCATGGGTATTATGTCTCACTTTCAGTTACACAAGGAAAATATTGAAAACAAATATCAAATCAACTTTGATGAATATTTTTCTGAGGAGTTAGAGGCATTAAAACCACTAGAAGCTGATGGTCTAGTCAGTTTATCAAAAAATCAGATCCAGATTACAGACATAGGTCGATTACTAGTCAGAAATATTGCTGTTATATTTGATACACACACAAAAATGCGAGAGACAAAATTCTCTCGTGCTATTTAAAACAGCCGCAAATCATTGGTGAAATTTTGCAGCCTTTAGATCCCCGATTTATTAAAGAAATTGGGGATCTAATTTTTCACCATCACATTTAATTTTTAAATAAAAATGTACAAAATCAAATTTATTAAATATTAACTTTCCAACTTGATAGACAGAAACTTTTCATACATCTCTAAAAAGTTAGATTATGCAATTATATCTTCAGATAGATATATCAAAATTTAGATTGCCGATTTTTCTAATAAATCGAAAAATATGTTATTTTCAGAAACCTCGTTATTTAACTAGTAAAGCTTAATAGAAAAATATTAGAGATTTAATAATTTTTTATTTATTTGGCTGCCAAAAAATCCTTGAGCATTTTCATGCTATAAACGTCAAATGGCAATTTCCATCTAATTTATATGTAAACTCTTTTGTCTAACTTTTGGATTTAGCATTTATCCCATCTGGTAGAAAGAATTCTGAATCAGAGTTGATAACTTAGATACAAGTGAGATTGTTGAGGCAGTTATGAGTATTATTGCTTGGGTAGTTTTAGGACTTTTGGCAGGTGCGATTGCTAAAGCTATTTATCCTGGCTATCAAGGTGGTGGAATTCTCTCCACAATGATTTTAGGTATCATTGGTGCTTTCGTCGGTGGAAGTCTGTTTACTCTATTGCGAACAGGAACTCTGCAAATTACTGCGGCTGGCGCTGGTTTAACTCTTCCTGGTATTTTGGTGGCTGTGCTTGGCGCAATTGTTGCTATTTATCTATGGGGATTAATCAGAAGAAGCAGCAATGCCTAATCGCTGATTGGCAGTTATCAACACTGACATGACCAGTGTATTTTATTGGTCTTATAGTTTCCCAGGTTGAGAAGCCATCAAACATCAAATTAGCTCTCTGTGGAACAATCCTAAAAGACCATTCAATCCCTTCTGTAACATCATAATTTTTGGAAGTGTAAATCTATGTTTTTTCACAAAAAAGAGCCTATTCATGCAGTTAACGTTAGTGAACCAAACCCTCGTTTTGCTCAATTACTTTTAGAACAGTTTGGCGGAGCTACCGGAGAACTTAGCGCAGCTTTACAATATTGGGTGCAATCATTCCATGTTGAAAATGCTGGAATTAAAGATATGCTCCAAGACATTGCAATCGAGGAATTCAGCCATTTAGAAATGGTTGGTAAACTCATTGAAGCTCATACCAAAAATGTGGATCAAACAGAGGCTTATAAGAGTACTCTCTTTGCAGTTCGCGGGATTGGGCCTCATTTTCTGGATAGTCAGGGTAATGCTTGGACTGCAAGTTACTTGAATGAAGGTGGAGATGTAGTCCGTGATTTAAGGGCTAACGTTGCAGCAGAAGCCGGCGCTCGTCAGACTTATGAAGAGTTAATCAAGTTGGCAACTGACAAAGGAACCCAAGAAACTTTAGTCCATCTGTTAACACGAGAAATTTCTCATACCCAGATGTTTATGAAAGCTTTAGATTCGCTGGGTAAGTTAACAGATCCATTCTTTGGTAATATTAAGCCAGATGAAACTGTTGCTCTTTACTACAACTTATCTACAAACGGTAATGGTAAAGATGAGCGTGGCCCTTGGAATTCTGAGCCAACATTCAAATACATTGCTAATCCCCTAGAAAGCCACTCTTAGAAGTTTGTTGAAAAGGATTTGGCTGTGGTTTTGGGTACTTATTGATCCCCCCTAACGCTTCCCTTTTTTAATCTACAGGGTACAACACACAATCTCTCTAGAAAACCAAAATGTAGTAGATCCTCCTAAATCCTCCTTTTTAAGGAGGACTTTGAGAGGGTTTTGCCCATTAAAAAGGGAGATTTTTAGGGATTTAAGAGTTCTGATGCGGATGTGTCCGCATCTAACCAAAAATCTTCACTGTTCCCTGTTTCCTCGACCGAAGGTTGGTGAATAACTATACTGCCAACTTCTTAGAGAAGTTGGCAGTATAGTTATATATCTCTGCGTTACAGAGGATGGACTATATTGCACTCAAATTAAAATGGGTTAGGACTATCGCCTCTTCAATATCTAGCCCGACGTTTCTGAATTCACATTCAACTCAAAATCAAAACTAAGAATCAGGAGATTAATTTGTGATTGTCAACGCTACGCCAAATGGTTGGGAAGTCATTTACCATCGTGCCCATGCCTTATTAGCAGCTCAACTGGCGGGGCAATGGCGACGTAAAGATGCGCCAGTAAGATTATATGAAACCATCGCTGCAATTTCTCATCACGATGATTTAGAGAAAGAGTGGGAAGAAGATATTCTGACTGAAGCCGGTGCGCCAAAGGACTTCATGCTGTCCTCAAATGCCGATGTAGATGCTGAGGTACAGAAATTGGCTGATTTGGCAAAAAATGCCCTTTACCGTGGACGATGGGTAGCTTTATTAATTTCCATGCACATCAGCCGTCTAAATGAGGGAAGACGGGGTAAGCGTTCCAAACTAGACAAACTTTTGGATGAGCAACTTCAAAACCAGCAACGTTGGCGGAAGGAACTGGGGATAAAAAAGGAGGAAGTTGATGCAGCTTATGCGTTTATGCAGTGGTGCGATCGCCTTTCTCTCATCTTATGTCAGCAAGAACTACCTGATGATGAGCGGTTTTTAGAAATTAGCAAGGGCCCTGAAGGTGAGCGCTATGACATCATGCAGCGCAGTGATAACTTGGTTGTTGTCAAACCCTGGCCCTTCCAAGAGGATAAATTCACGGTTAACGTCGAAGCCTGCGACCTCTCCCAGGTGAAATTTGAGAGCAGTGCCCAACTAACTCAAGCGCTACAAGAGGCCCCCATCAAGGTACTTGAGTGGACATTCGTTAAGAGTTAGTACAGATTAGAATTTAAGAGCAATCCAGCGAATATTAGACAATTTATCTATAAAAAAGAGCCAGAGAATTAACACTCTCTGGCTCAATGCTGGAGACAAAAGAATCATCAAATAAAGGCTAACTTGGGCAAGAACCTAAATTCTTCCCAGGTTATGCAGCCCTAAAACAGCGCCCACTCCTAAGATATGACCAAAGGCAGTGGTTGCTAAAAGGGCTGGTAAACCAAAACCACCAAAAAGATTAGATGAGGGTAGTGCTGGTTCTGCATTGGGATATTTGATGGTCGATTTCCCAAAAGCAATGGCAATGATATTAGCAATAATGATAATCAGTCCAACTGTCGGACTCCATTGCAGGGGTGTAGTTGCAGCAGCGAGTAAGGTTGAAGTAAACACCTGATTTGCTCCTGAAATTTATTAATGATTGAAAATATAATCTGAGACTTTTCGAAGCAAATTCAATAAAGTACCCGATTTTGCATCAATATTTAACAGTTATTATAACTACTTAATACAACTTGAGTTCAACGTGGTGAGTTAACTGTGCTAGCTGCTTTTAACTTCAATGTCAGAAGTAAGCGTTTTACTAGTTTCAAATTACACCTGTGCATCAGATGTCAAGGAGGATTAATAAAGGTTTATCTATAGTCAGCAAATGTTAATCCCACTTTTAAGATTGTAAAAATAACATATAGTATTGTCAGTTAGCTACTTAGCTACACCCATAAATACTTGTCAATTTTACACCCCAAAATTAAGACTGTACTTGACTTCGGGGTCAATTTTTCAGTCGGGTAGTTGCTTACATTTACCAAAAAAATCAAAAATCTTATTCCCTTGTGGGTGGGATTTTTTGCATGGTGAATATAACTTCTAACTCCTAATTTTTGCTGTCAATTTGTCAAATTCACGTTAAGTGTTTATTTAATTAATTTAGATAAGCATAAAAAAAGGTGAAAAACTATAATTTTTATCTATCAAAAGTATGAAATATGAGGTATAAATTTTCCTCTATCTAAAGAAATTAAATATAAATACTTAACCTAAAATTATACTTCTGACAGAAGATGTAAAAAAATATTAGGTGTATTAAATTAAAATAAATATTAATCAAAGTTTCTCAACAATTCAAGTAAGTGTGTTACACACGTACTTGAAACAGGCTAGAGCTTTGTTAAAATCAGCAACACACAAACTATGAACTCTACCACCGAAAAACGTATCGCCTTGATTTCCGTCCACGGAGACCCGGCGATTGAAATAGGGAAAGAAGAAGCTGGGGGACAAAATGTTTATGTGCGCCAAGTGGGTGAAGCACTAGCGCAGCTGGGATGGCAAGTTGATATGTTTACCCGCAAAGTAAGTCTGGAGCAAGACTTGATTGTTGAACATGGGGACAATTGTCGAACTATTCGTTTAAAAGCTGGGCCCCTTGAGTTTGTGCCGCGAGATGAAATTTTTGAATATTTGCCAGAATTTGTGGATAATTTCCTCAAATTTCAGATAAAAAATGAGATTAAATACGAGTTAGTTCATACTAACTATTGGCTCTCTAGTTGGGTGGGGATGGAGTTAAAGAAAATCCAAGGGAGTAAACAGGTTCACACCTACCACTCATTAGGAGCAGTCAAGTACAACACGATAGAAAATATTCCTCTGATTGCCAGTCAGCGATTAGCAGTAGAAAAACAGGTATTGGAAACAGCAGAGCGAATTGTGGCGACAAGTCCGCAAGAACAGCAACACATGCGATCGCTAGTTTCCACTGAAGGTAATATCGATATCATTCCCTGCGGTACAGATATTCAGCGCTTTGGTTCCATTGGACGAGAAGCAGCTAGGGCTGAACTGGAAATTGCCAAAGATGCCAAAGTTGTATTATATGTAGGGCGTTTTGACCAACGCAAAGGTATAGAAACCCTAGTGCGTGCAGTTAACGAGTCTCAACTACGCGACTCGAAGAATCTCAAGCTAATTATTGGTGGTGGTAGTACTCCAGGTAACAGCGACGGCATTGAGCGCGATCGCATTGAGCAAATCGTCCACGAATTAGGAATCACTGACTTAACCATCTTTGCTGGTCGTCTCAGTCAAGATATTTTACCAACTTATTATGCAGCTGCCGATGTCTGCGTTGTTCCTAGCCACTACGAACCCTTTGGACTCGTAGCGATCGAAGCGATGGCAAGCGGTACGCCGGTTGTAGCTAGTGATGTCGGTGGACTTCAGTTTACTGTAGTTAATGAACAAACTGGTTTATTAGCACCACCACAAGATGTAGGTGCTTTTGCGTCTGCTATTGACCGAATTCTCTTTAATCCAGAGTGGCGAGACGAATTGGGTAAAGCTGGCAGAAAGCGTACTGAAAGCAAATTCAGTTGGCATGGTGTCGCAACTCAGTTGAGTGAACTTTACACTCAATTGTTAGAACCATCAGCAAAAGAACCTGCATTGGTTGCTAAATAGTGTTTCAAGCAACTTAATCCACTTCAGATAATAATCAATCTTACATAACGATAAATTCTGTAGAGAGACGCAAAATTTTGCGTCTCTATATTTGTTAGGGAAGCAATTGGGGGATATCTACCCTACATTAATATCAATATTAGAGATGATGGAAGTATACTGAGCATCGACCTTTGAACGCGAACGGCTATGCAACCAGTTGACTTCACCACCCTTACAGCTACTTGTAGCGAAATACGCGCTAACTGGCTGCCCTCGCGGACAGAACAGGTTTATCAGCGCGATCGCTATACTATTGCCATAGCATTACGCACCCTGAAACAGCGTGATTGGTTACAGATTTCTTGGCATCCCCAAGCTGCACATATTTGTATTGGCGAGCCACCACCGCGATCGCCAGATACCTTTACTTTTAGCCAACAATTAATACACCAATTGGGTGGTTTAGCATTGGTGGGTATTGAAGCGATCGCCCCTTGGGAACGTGTTATCGATTTGCAATTTGCCCGTCGTCCCGGAGAAAGCGCCCTGTATCATGTCTATGCAGAAATTATGGGCAAATATAGTAACGTTATTCTCACCGACGCTAGCAATATAATTATCACCGCAGCTCATCAAGTCAGTCAGCAACAATCTAGTGTCCGTCCCATCCAAACCGGACAACCTTATGAAACACCACCAAAACTGACTGGAACTGTCCCCAGTTTGAGCGAATCCCAAGAACGTTGGCAAGAACGGGTAAGTTTAGTACCAGGAGCAATTAAGCGGCAATTACTGAAAAGTTATAGTGGCTTGAGTGCAGCATTGCTGGAGTTAATGCTGTTAGAAGCAAATATCACACCAGAAACATCTACTGATACTCTCAACCCCGACGACTGGCGAAGGTTGTTTGAGCGTTGGCAAGAATGGCTGCAAGCTTTGGATTCTAAGAAATTTCAACCCGCTTGGACAAAAGATGGTTACACCGTAATGGGTTGGGGTGTGGTGGAAAAAGTCAAAGATATCCAGGAGTTGCTCAACCATTACTACAGTAACCAAATTGACCAACAGTTATTTTCTCAATTGCGCCATCAGTTGAGTCAGAAATTAAATAATATTCTGGTGAAATTACGCAACAAGGCTCAAACCTTTAAAACGCGCTTGCAGCAATCAGATCAAGCCGACGAGTATCGGCAAAAAGCTGATTTATTGATGGCTCACCTGCAAAACTGGGAACCAGGGATGAAACAAATTATCCTTGCTGATTTTGATACAAACTTGCCAGTAGCGATCGCTCTCCAGCCAGATAAAAATGCTGTCCAAAATGCCCAAAGTCTTTACAAACAGCACCAAAAACTGAAACGCGCTCGTGCTGCCGTGGAACCGTTACTGTTGGAAGTGCAGACAGAAATTGAGTATTTAGAACAAGTAGAAGCTGCGATCGCTCAAATAGACACTTACAAAACATCAGAAGATTTACGAGCTTTAGAAGAAATCCGTGAAGAGTTGATTGGGCAAAAGTATCTAGAAGATCCAGAATATCGCAGTCGCAGTGCAAATGAACCTCCTAGCACCAACTTTCATCGTTACCTTACCCCCAGTGGCTTTGAAGTCTTAATCGGCCGCAATAATCGCCAAAATGACCAATTAACCTTTCGTGTAGCTGGGGATTATGACTTATGGTTCCACGCTCAAGAAATTCCAGGGAGTCATCTGCTACTACGTCTAGAACCCGGTGCTGTGGCAGAAGAAGCTGATTTGCAATTTGTCGCTAATCTTGCTGCATACTACAGTCGTGCGCGTCAGAGTGAGCAAGTGCCAGTAGTTTACACTCAGCCAAAACACGTTTACAAACCCAAAGGAGCAAAACCGGGAATTGCGATTTACAAGCAGGAAAGCATCCTTTGGGGAAAACCACAAATAGTCATTAGTCACTAGTCACTTGTACTGAGTTTCGACTGCGCTCAACTACCGTGTAGTCGTAAAGCCTGCGGCATAGCTACGCTTAGGGCGCAGCCTCTCCAAGAGTTGTATTGGTTATTGGTAAATTCTTTTCTGCTTCCTCTACCTCTGGTTTTGTCAGTCTATACCCTGCGTTCTACTGAATTCTTCTAATAGATAGAGGCTTTTAAGCTTTGCTAATATCTTTTTTTGATGAATATTCCTGAAAAATCTGTGTTGACTGTTACAATATTGTTAAGAAAAGTTGCCCGTTGCATTTTGGGAACGCGCAATTGGGTTTTAACTCTCTTGAGAAGACAACGCAAAAAAATATTTTATAGACCAGCTGTGGGAGGCTGGTCTTTTTGTATTTAACACAGCACTTTGAGTATTTTTTGAGCATTTATAGCTCAATACGCTTGGGTTAGCGCCAAAACCCTTAAACTGCTTAGGTTGGCTTGAGGAACGTAGCTTGCTTCCCGTTCGCGTAGCGTCTCCAAAGAGGGTTAAAGGTAAAGGAGTTGGGCTTAATTTTTGCTTACTTGTGCTTAAAACTAGTGATTATTTTCATAAGAGCATTGACTAGCTGCACTTGCAGCCAGTCATAAATGAAAGAAACACTTATTGTTACCCTTATGCCTACCCTCTGCCTCGTGTTTGTTGAGAAGTATATTTTTTCTGTGGGAGAGTTAAAATCTTGTTCATCCACATCAGAACTCCGTTCATCCACCTCAGAACTCCGTTCATCCACCTCAGAACTCCGTTCATCTACCTCGGAACTCCGTTCATCTACCTCGGAACTCCGTTCATCCACCTCAGAACTCCGTTCATCCACCTCGGAACTCCGTTCATCCACCTCGGAACTCCGTTCATCCACCTCAGAACTCCGTTCATCCACCTCAGAACTCCGTTCATCCACCTCGGAACTCCGTTCAACTCCATCATCCACTTACAAGAGATAATCTCAGTAGACGTTATCTTAAAAAATAGTGTGTGGGCGTAATTACATATCCAGCCCAGTTTTCCGAATTCAGCACAAACTCACGACAAGTAGTAGCTTGCAAGGTTCCTTTTGATGAATAGCACAAAATTTCTTTTTTTACATAAACAAATTACTAGCTGGCAAAGGTGGTTGTCCAAATGCCTGTTGTTGCTTGTAAGTCTTTTCATTATAAGTACGCAACCTGCTTATGCTGGTCTCGATAATGATTTATATGATGGCAACATCTTCGTTGTTTATGCTGGCAACGGTTCATTAGTTCCTCCCAGGCAGACACTTGCACAAACTTTAGCGGAACATAAACCGATATTTTTGGCTTTTTATTTGGATGACAGCAGCGATTCTAAAAGATATGCCATTTCTATCTCACGGGTACAGGAATTTTACGGTCGGGTAGCAGAGATTATGCCGATTAATGTAGATACTATCCCGTCTAAAGAAACCTACGACCCTACAGAACCAGGATATTACTATTCTGGGTCTGTTCCTCAAGTCGTAGTGTTTAATAAAGCAGGTGAGGTAGTTTTGGATAAAAAAGGTCAAGTACCTTTTGAAGAAATAGACGATCAATTTCGCAAAATCTTTGATTTATTACCACGTACTGAAACAGCACAGCTAAAGCGACGAGCTTTTAATGAGTTCAGTAGTGAGTTAGCTAGATAAGTTATGGGGTAGACCAAATTGGTCTGCCCTAGTTTTTCGTGCTGTCTGTTACTACATTTCTGCTGATGCCAAAGCATAATATTGAAATATCTGTGTTAACCATTTAGAAAAGTAATCTCTAGTCCCGTATTGAGTGTATTCTGATGTCAAAGGTTTACACCACCCAGGAGCTAATTCAAGTTTTGGCAGCCGAACGCCAAGCTTGCCTGAACGGAAAACGCCTAAAGTTAGAGATAACGGTCTCTGGCAATCCTGTAATTGACCAGTTTATCAGGACTGATGGGCTGCAACAATTCACAGCTTATCAAGATTTCAAAGCTGCAATTCACGACTATCAAAAAGAAAATCAAGTTTCAGGTATTATCTGGCGGCAGGTGACAGTTAAAGGTAAAAACTTAAACTATCCTGAAGTAAATACTGATTTAATAGCTCTTGCTAGTGACTTAGAGATATTAAAAGCTGCTAAAAATTCCATTGTAGAATTTTGGTATGAAGTCTCTATGGGGATGGATTTATATTTGAGTTTCAATAATAGTAAACAATACCAACAAATTCTTACATCTGATGTAGAAAGAATTGTTCAGAGAACAGAATGGGCAAGTTTATGTAAGTGGGAAAATTCAAGTTTTTTGGAAATGATTTTGCAGCTAGGATGGGGTAAACCAGAAGAAGCTTACTATAAACGAGGAAGACCGGGATCGGGTAGTGAATATATCCATGCAGTCAATCCTGGTAATCGCCCCATTGGTTGAGGGAAGGGGCATGAGGCAGGAGGCAGGATAGCGCAGCGGTAGCGAGTCCGCGAGCGTCGGCAGGAGGCAGGGGGCAGGGGAGAAAGATACTGGAATTTGCTCCTTTTCCTATTATTTGAACAATCCCTACTATCGGCTTCAGGGTTGATTCTGCCCGATGAGATTAACGATCGCTGCCGCTAATTCAGCTGGATCTACGGGTTTAGGTAGGTGTTTTTGGAATCCTGCTGCCATTGCTTGGTTGTAGTTGATTTCTCCAGCATAAGCTGTCAGTGCGATCGCAGGAATTTGCCCGCCTTGCTCTGGCGGTAATTTTCTCACCTCACGCAGCAGCATATAGCCATCCATTAAGGGCATTCCAATATCGCTTAACAGAATATCTGGGTTTGATTGCATTAATATTTCTAGTGCTTCGGCTGCTGATTCAACTGCTGTTACAGTCGCGCCATATTGTTCTAGTGCAAAGCTAAAAAACTCTCGCACATCAGCTTGATCGTCTACAAGCAGGATTTGTACCCCAGCCAGTAATGTGTTGTCACTACTTAGTTCTGCTTCAGAAACCTCATCGCTGCTGACTCGCAATTCAGAATTTTTCAGCAAAGGTAGTCTGACTGTAAAAGTAGCACCTTGCCCTTCTCCTAGACTCTCTGCCTGAACTGTACCACCGTGAAGTTCTACTAAATGACGCACAATCGCTAGCCCTAATCCCAGCCCGCCAAATACTCTGGTTGTCTTAGCATCTGCTTGCCGGAAGTAATCAAAGACGTAGGGCAAAAATTCCGGGATGATTCCTTTACCTGTATCAATCACCTGGATTTGAGCATCTAAGCCAACTTGCTCTAGACGGACTTCGACTCGTCCTTCTGTGGGTGTGAATTTAACGGCATTGGAGAGGAGATTCCACATTACTTGTTGTAAGCGATCGCTGTCGCCGAGGACTTTGCCGATATCATTACTTAAAACCGTTTGAATTTGAATCGACTTGGCTTCTGCTGCTAAACGCACCGTTTCTAATGCACCTGCGATCGCTATTTTCAAATCCACTGCATAGAGATTTAACCTGACTTTACCTTGTAAAATCCGCGAAACATCAAGTAAATCTCCAATTAATTGAGTTTGTAACTTGGCATTCCGCTCGATTGTTTCCAATGCCCGAATTTTAGTAGCTTCATCGAAGTTGCGGGTTCTGAGTAACTTTGCCCACCCTAAAATCGGATTCAAGGGAGTTCGGAGTTCATGAGAAAGGACAGCGAGGAATTCATCTTTAATGCGATTGGCTGTCTCAGCTTGGGCCCTGGCCGTCTTTTCGGCTTCGTAAAGTTGAGCGCGAGCGATCGCTTGGGCACACTGCTGCCCCAGCGTCAACATAAATCCCCGGTCTTTTTCGTGAAATATTTGTCCAGTGGTAAAGCTTAATCCCAGTGCCCCAATTACTTTGCCTTCTGCTATCAATGGAATGGAAGCCCAAGAATTATTCCCTATAACAGTCACAACATTTGCTAAGTCTGGATATCTCGCAATCATGGCTGCTAAATTTTCTAAAAAAATCGGTTGCCCAGTTCTGACTGTTTCTGCTATTTGGTTAGATGATGTGATGGGAAAAGTTGCCCAAGTATTGATGAGTGTTTGCGGATAGCCAATTGCTTGCACAACTTTTAGGGTAGTATCTCCCTCAGTAAGTAAGACAACGGAACCACCAGTAGCTTCCAAGGCAGCAATCCCTTGGTTCACCACGACATCGGCTACCTGTTGGGGAGTTAAGGCTTCCGAGAGGGCAGCGGTTATTCTTTGTAAAAGTATAGTGCGATTGATAGACCTTTCAGCGCCCTGTTTTGCCTGTTGAGTTTCTTGGTATAGTCTGGCGTTGTCGATAGCTGTCGCCGCCCGACGAGCAATATCTTCTGCTAAGGCTAAGTCTGTTTGTTTGTAGTACCTACTTGACTCGGCTGTGAAAAAAGAGATTGCTCCAAATAATTGCCCACGGGAACGAACTGGAATCACCATTAGAGAACAAATACCCAGACTTTGCAGTAATTGCAGATGTTCGTCGTCTTCAGCCATCTCTACCAGATGAGAGTCAGATAATTTGGGATAAAAGACAGATATACCAAGCCGTAGCTGCCGTACAAGCTGTTTGGCTCTAGTTTTGGGTCGATAACGCCGCCGGATTTCGTCTAAAGTATTTAGTTTTGTGGGATCGGCAATTGCGATCGCAATTTGTTTACTTGACCAATCTTCCTGGAAAACATCTACAATACACCAGTCAGCTAAGGTAGGAACTGCGAGATTAGCCACACTTTCTAAGGTGATTTCATAATCTAATGAGGCTGCGAGTAAGGTGCTGGCCTCGACTAAAAACTGTTGTGTTGTTTCAACTCGTTTGCGTTCGCTAATATCCTCAATAATGCCTAACGCATACTTTGGTTGTCCGTTAGTATCACAAACTGCTGATGAAGTTAGGTTTACCCAAACTATAGAACCATCTTTGCGGATGTAGCGCTTCTCTAGGGAATAACCACTAATTTCTTTTGCTAAAACTCGCCGAGCATTTTCCAAGTCAACTGCTAAGTCCTCAGGGTGGGTAATTTCCTCAAAAGTTATTTGCATTAACTCTTCAGGGCTGTAGCCAGTAATTTCGCATAGGGCAGGATTAACCTGAATAAATTTTCCATCCAACGCTACCAGGGTAATACCCACAGCTGCCTGGTCGAACATTGCCCGGAATCTTTCTTCGCTTTCTCGCAAAGCTACTTCTGTTTGCTTGGCTGCTGTCACATCTGCCAAAATAATCCCAATTCCTACCGTTTCGCCCATTGCGTTGTTGACTGGGTAATAGTTGCCCAGCCAGTAGCCATAACGTCTGGATTGTTCCCTTGTCTCACCGCTAATTTCTACATTCAGCACTGGTTCTCCAGTATCCAAAACGCGCTGTAACTGCTGCTCCTCCTCAGCCGCCATTGCTGGCAATACTTCCCCAAATTTGCGTCCTAGATGTTCTTCTATAGTCAAACCATTAATGTCAGCGAAAACTTGATTAATTCGGAGATATTTCAGTTCTCGATCCAAAAAGCATACGGCAACAGGAGCGGCTTCTAACAGTGCATCTAGAAGAGATAGAGATTCGGCGTAATGGACTAAAGCGTGTTGGATATCTTGATAAAGTCGGGCATTTTCTACTGCTAAGGCTGCACGGTGAGTAATCTCTGTTGCTAAAGTGAGGTCAGTGCGATCGTAGCGGCGGTTTGATTGCGTGCTGACAAAGCTGATTGTGCCGAGTACTCGCCCTTGTGCAATTAAGGGCACAATCATCACAGACTTCATCCCCAATTCCCGAACAAGTTCTAAATGTTCAAGATTCTGAGTGCTTGCCACTAATAGCGAGTCAGATATTTCTGAGATTAATTCGCTTTGCCCGGTTTGCAGTACTCTAGTAATTGCACTTGCACCCTTGTAATCTGTTGCATACTCCTGAAGTTTACGCGCCAACTCCGCCTTAGATGGGTCTGCATGGGCAATTGGTAGGCGGCGAATAGAACCATCTTCATTTAAAATGTCAACACTACACCAATCAGCTAGCTGGGGAACTGAAATTTTGGCAATTTGTTCTAAGGTTTCTTCATAATCTAGCGAAGTAGATAGGACACTACTAACTTGCGCGATATAGCGGAGTCTTTCTTCAGCCTGCCTGCGTTCTGTAATATTCACAGCCGCACAAGTAATACCATGAATACTATTGTCTGTATCTTTCAGTGGTTCAACCAGCAAATCATAGTAACGATATTCTCCGCAAGTTGTCAGATAAACCTCTTCACGAGTTGAAACACCAGTCTCTATTACCTTCAGCTTAATTGCCTTCAATTGCTCTGCTACTGAAGCTGGAAATAATTCATCATCAGACTTACCTAAAATTTCCTCAGCAGTATCTAGACCTTGAGGATTATGAATCCACTGATATCGCAAATCTCGATCTTGTTGAAAGACCACAATATCTGAATTGCTTAACGCTAATCGAAATCTCTCCTCACTAACTCTTAGCTGTTGGAGATTTCTATCAGCCCGTCTTTTAGCAGTCTTTAATGCCTCACATAAGATACTAAAGAGCAATCCTTGTAATGCAAACAACCCAATTCGCACAGAATTAGATAGGTCAAAACTCAGCTCATAAACTGGTGAGAGAAAGAAGTAATTGCTCAGTAATACAGACAAGGAAGTTGCTAATAGCCCTGATTTCAAACCACCATACCAAGCACTCACCATTACAGCGCCAAAAAACAGCAAGAAAGGAGTTCCACTCATGCTTAACCAAGGGTCTAGCATCAACATTAACACTAGTGCGAGTGTGACAATTAATACAACAATTCCATAGCGCAGTAACTGGGAATAATGAATATGAGGCATGAAAATGTCTAAGAACAACCAATACTTATTGCAGAGGCTCTACATACCCTAAGCTAGTTTTCAAGTTTTAGTAATTTATCTCTAGATAGATTTTTTTCAGTTTTAAAAATCTCTTTTGCTAGAGGCTAATTATTAAGTTATATAGTACGGTCAGCGATAATTTATCATGAATATTCTATATCCATAACATTAATTTGCCGATTGTGAATAGTCAATTATCAGAAATGCAGTAGCCTAATTTGCTTATAAAAATTATGGTATAAAATTTACCAATGGCTAGTTTTCCATTAGTCAGTCGCAATTATCAGAGGATATAATGCAAAATTTTACTTGTCGTCAGAAGTGCTTCTACTGTCTGGTGGCTTAGAGGCTTAGAAAATAGATAGCCTTGACCAAATTCGCATCCCAGTTCCTGTAACCATTGAAGTTGCTGCGGTGTTTCGATACCTTCTGCAACAACGGCTAATCCGAGTTGATTGCTTAAAGCAATAATAGTACTAACTACCTGATAATTACGGTTTCCTTGCTGCATCTGACTTACAAAAGAGCGATCAATCTTTAAATTATCAGCAGGTAAACGATGGAGATAATTGAGCGACGAATAACCAGTACCAAAGTCATCAATGCTAATTTGAATTTTTCTAGACTTTAATTGGCTTAATAAATCAATTGTCTGACTAATATTCTCAATTAGCATACTTTCAGTAATTTCTAGGGTTATACAGTCGCCTTCTAAACCTGTTTGGGCTAGTATTTGATCGATGTATTCAATTAAGTTTCCTTGGCGAATGTCTTGAACAGAAAGGTTAATATTAACCTTGATTGGGAAGTGAGTAGCAAACTTTGCTTTCCAGCTTGCTAGGTGTTGACAAGCTTTGTAGAGCATCCAGCGATCAATTTGCACAATTAGCCCCGTTTCTTCCGCGATAGAGACAAATTCTTTCGGTAAGACTAACCCACGAGTTGGGTGTTGCCAGCGCAGCAATGCTTCAAATCCAATCAGTCGTCCTGCTTTGCTTTGCCCATCCCCAAGTATGTCAACAATTGGCTGGTAATATATAACAAACTCTTCTCGTTCGATAGCTTTGCGAATATCGGTTTCTATAGTTAGTCGATTTACGGCTTGAGTGTGCATTTTGACATCAAAAATTTTGTACGAGTTTCTCCTTTGAGCTTTGGCTTGATACATGGCAATATCGGCATCTCGGAGTAAATCGGAGGCTTGAGAATATTCGTTTGTTCCTAAAACAATCCCGATGCTTGTACTGATAACTACTTCGGCATCATTAAGTATCAATGGTGTTTGAAAATCTATGAGCATACGCTCAGTAATTTGAATAGCTTTTTCAATATCAGAAATATCTTCCAGCAAAATTACGAATTCGTCACCACCAATTCGAGCAACTAAATCAACTTCCCGCAGATGAGTTTTTAGTTTGTGAGCAATATTCTTTAACAGTTGATCTCCAGCAAGGTGTCCGAGGCTGTCATTGATCACTTTAAATCGGTCTAGGTCGAGAAACAAGACAGCATAACGATAGGTTTCTAATCGTTTAGCTCGGTTGATGGCTAGTTCTAGCCGCTCTATCAAAAGTGTGCGATTTGGTAAATCCGTCAATGGATCGTGTAAAGAGTTGTGGATAATTAACTCTTGTGCTTGTTTGCGATCGCGAAGTGCAACTTGCCGTTCGCTCACATCTAATAAAACACCATACCAGACAATATCCCCATTTTCTCGACATTCTGGACGAGCGCTTGCCTGTACCCATTTGAGTTTGCCAGAAGGTGTAACTAATCGCCACTCGTAAGAAAATGGTTTTAAAGTTTGAGCGCTCTCGTTGGCCGCTGCATAACATCCTGGATAATCATCGGGATGAATTTGTGCAAAGCAAAGAGAGGCATTTTCTAAAATTTGACCTGGCGTTAACTCTAAAAGATCCAGACAGCCAAAACTGATGTAATCAAAGGCAATAGAACCATTAGAATACTGAACAAAGCTGTAAATCATTCCGGGTATATTAGACGCTAATGTTTGTAACAGCTTTTGAGCTTGTTTGCGCTCCGCTCTCACCTGTGCATCCCGAAGTTCTCTACGCACTGCCTCTGGCAATCGATTTAAGTTGTCCTTCATGACATAATCATTCGCACCCGCTTTCATCATTTCCACAGCAAGTACTTCGCCAATTGTGCCGGAAACCAAAATAAAAGGAATATCTTTTTGGCTCTGCTTTGCTATTTCCAAAGCCGCAGGAGCATTGAATCCTGGCAGTCGGTAATCTGAAATCATCACATCCCAAGTCTGACTATTGAGTGCTATTTGTAGTTCCTTGTCTGTTTGCACACGCTGCCAGTTTGGATTGAAACCACCGCGACGCAATTCATGAATAACTAACATAGCATCCTCCTCTGAATCTTCAACAATCAGGATGTTCAACAGTTCATTCATACCCCACAATCTCCTTGGGAACTATTCAGTAAACTTGTATAATCAGGTTTGTGAGTCAAGTGATTTTGGATTTTAGATTTTAGATTTATTCTCTGGCTCAAGGCGGTGGCTCTGAATAAAAAATTTTTAGGATTTATGATTTTACCTTTGTTCTCATGTTTAAATTTATTTACTTTAAAAATTTCTTATATTTGGTATTCTAAAATAATTTAATCCAAAATCAGAAATTTAAAATTACCTCATACTAAATTTATCTTTGTATCTAACAATTGTAGGCAGTTTAACCATGCTGGAAATTCCTGAATATAAAATTCATATAAAAATTCATGAAAGTGCTAATTCACGAGTCTATCGGGGAATTAATCAGCAGAATAACTTGCCTGTCATCTTCAAAGTTTTAAAGAAAGACTACCCGACACCAGAAGAAATCACACGCTATAAGCTCGAATACGAAATTACACGTAGCTTGTCATTGGAAGGTGTTATTCAGGCTTATAGTTTGCAGCAATATCAAAGGAGTTTTGTCATTATTCTGGAAGATTTTGGGGGCGAATCTTTAACAAAGATCATAGCAAAAACACAGTTTTCATTAACAGATTTCCTGAAAATAGCCATTCAGATTGTTGAAACCTTGGGTGCAATTCATACAGCAAATATCATTCATAAAGATATCAATCCATCTAATATTATTTTTAATCCAAGAACACAACAACTTAAAATTATTGACTTTGGTATTTCAACTGTATTGTCGCGGGAGATATTAACTCTCAGAAATCTACCGATATTAGAGGGAACATTAGCCTATATATCTCCAGAGCAAACAGGCAGAATGAACCGTTCTTTGGACTATAGAACTGATTTTTACTCTTTAGGTGTTACCTTTTATGAACTGTTGACCCATCGATTGCCGTTTGAATCCAGTGATGCACTGGAGTTAATTCATTATCACCTAGCTTTGGAACCTGTTCCACCCCATTTTATCAATTCAGGAATTCCTGTGATAGTCTCAGGAATTGTACTGAAACTATTAGCAAAAACAGCAGAAAATCGCTATCAAAGCGCCTGGGGAATTAAAAATGATTTAGAAGAGTGCCTGAAACAGCTACAACACACGGGAAGAATTGAGTCTTTTTTGCTAGGAAAAGAGGATATTTCTGATAAGTTTCATATCCCTGAAAAACTCTATGGCAGAGAAAGGGAGGTGGAGATGTTATTAGCTTCCTTTGAAAGAGTAGCAGGGAAAGATAACTCTGATTTACCCGCGTCTGCTTCTCATGTTGAAGTGATGTTGATAGCAGGATACTCTGGTATTGGTAAGTCAGTTTTAGTGCAGGAAATTTATCAGCCGATTACGCAACAACGGGGGTACTTTGTTTCTGGTAAATTCGATCAGTATCAGCGCAATATTCCTTATTTTGCGATCGCTCAAGCCTTAGAGTCACTGATCAAACAATTACTGTCTGAAGATGAAGTGCAGCTGTCTCAATGGCGACAGAACCTTTTAGCTGCCCTCGGCTCAAACAGTCGAGTTATTACCCAGGTGATTCCAGCACTGGAATTGATTGTAGGCAATCAACCAGAAGTACCTGTATTACCACCAACGGAAGCCCAAAATCGCTTTCATCAAGTTTTCCAAAATTTCATTCGCGTTTTTACGCAATCAGAACATCCCCTCGCCATATTTTTAGACGATCTCCAGTGGGTAGATAATGCCTCGCTGAAGCTGATCCAACTACTAGCTACTGCTACCAAGGGGCAATCTTTGTTGTTGATGGGGGCATACCGAGATAACGAGGTTAATGCCGCTCATCCCCTCATTCAGATGGTGGAAGAAATTCAGCAGAGTGGAGGAGTGGTAAACCAACTTTCTCTTTTGCCATTGAGCCTAGATCATATCAATCAGTTTATCGCTGATACATTTCGCTGCCAACCAGAAGATTCCTTGTCTTTAGCTGAACTGGTGCAACGAAAAACTGGTGGTAATCCCTTTTTTATGAACGAATTTTTGAAATCTCTCTACACTGAAGGGCTACTGGAATTTAATCACCAAACCAAAAAATGGCAATGGTCGATCGAGCAAATTCAGCAGCAGGGAATTACAGATAATATTGTCGATTTGATGGCTCTCAAGATTCAAAAGCTCAATAAAAATACGCAGGAAGTGTTGCAGCGAGCTGCCTGCATTGGCAACTCTTTTGAGCTGGAAACTCTGGCACTGACTGCGGAATTATCCCAGCGAGAAACCGCCCAGGCTTTAAGAATGGCGATCGCTCAAGGGTTCATTTTGCCCCTAAGCAATGCCCACAAATCGGTTGAGTTGGATGTACCACTCCCTAGCAATTGTCCTGCCATTGAATATAAATTTGCCCACGATCGCATTCAGCAAGCAGCCTATTCCCTGATTCCCGAAGCCGAGCAAAGCAAGATCCATTGGCAAATCGGACAGTCCTTATTGCAAATAACTCCCAGAGAAAACTTAGAACACCAGATTTTTGATATTACCAACCAACTGAACCTGGGCAAAACACTCCTCAAAACTCAATCCGAGCAGGATAACTTGTCTCGCTTAAACCTGATGGCGGGAGAAAAAGCTAAGGCATCAGGTGCTTATGATGCTGCGTGGCAATATTTGCAAACGGGTTTGGATCTACTGACAACCGATAGCTGGCAAACAAACTATGATTTTACCCTTACCCTGTATAGTGCAACAACAGAAGCAGCCTATCTGAGCGGTAATTTTGAGCAAGTAGAGCCACTGTTCCAACAGGTAATTAACCACGCCAAAACCCTACTAGCCAGCTTAAAAGTCTATGATGTCAAAATTCAGACTTATGTTGCTCAAAGTAAATTACTAGAGGCAATTCAAATTAGTTTACAACTACTTCAGCAATTAGGAGTTCACCTCCCCATCCAGCCAACCTTTGAGGATGTTCAGCAGGCACTCTCGGAAACCGCCTCCAAATTGGCGAATAGACGCATTGAAGATTTAGTTGACTTACCAATGATGTCTGAGCCAGAGGTGCTGGCAGCAATGCAGCTTTTGACAAGTATGTGTGCATCAGCTTATTTGGCTGTCCCTCCCCTATTTTTGCTGGTTGTACTCAAAATGGTAGATTTGCTGATTGAGTACGGAAACATGATGTTAGCTCCCTTTGCTTATGCCGCTTATGGAATTATTCTCTGTGGAGTTGTATTGGACATTGAAGCAGGATATCAATTTGGTCAACTAGCTGTAAGTCTGCTCGATCGCCTAGATGCCAAACCCATTCAAGCCAGAAGTCTATTCGCAGTTAGCAACCAGATTAATGTTTGGAAGACACACCTAAAACACAGCCTGAAGCCACTCCAAGATTGCTATCAGGTTGGTATTGAGCAGGGCGATTTCGAGTTTGCTGGCTACGCTGCGATGTATTTCTGTGGTAATTCATTGGCAATCGGTCAACCCCTGGCTGAACTCCAATTACATCTGACAAGTTATGCCCAAGCAGTGAAACAAATCAAGCACTCGGCGGGGATTCATTTAGTAGAGATTTGCTCGCAAACTGTTTTGAACCTAGTTCACGAGGTTCCGAATCCTGGGATTTTATCTGGTCAAGCTTACAATCAAGCAACCCGACTACCCCAGATGCAACAAACGCATTTTCACGGGGGTTTGTTCTATTTCTACCTAAATAAATTATTTCTCTGTTATTTATTTGACGATATAAATCAGGCAATTGCCAATGCTATCCTCGCTCAAGAGTACTTACCAGCAATGACCGGAGCGGCATTGGTTGCCATCTTTCACTTCTACGATTCTCTATGCAGACTGGCGGTATATTCCAACACAGATACAGCAAAACAATCCGAGTTGCTGGAGCAGGTAGCAGAAAATCAGGCAAAAATGAAAAATTGGGCGCACCATGCCCCGATGAACTATCTACACAAGTGGCATTTGGTAGAAGCAGAACGGCATCGGGTATTGGGTGAAGTAGTAGAAGCAATGGATGCCTACGATCGCGCCATCGCCCTGGCGAGAGAAAACGAATACCTCCAAGAAGAAAGTCTGGCCAACGAACTAGCAGCAAAATTTTATCTGGCAAACAACCGGATAGCGATCGCCAAAGTCTATCTGCAAGAGGCAAGGTACGGCTACAGCCGTTGGGGAGCAATGGCTAAAGTCCAAGATTTGGAAAGACGTTATCCCCAACTGCTAGAGGTGCAAACTGAAAGAACTAACATCGGAAAAGTTGACATTACAGAATCGACTTCTAGAAAGTTAGAAGCACTTGATTTAGAAACAGTATTGAAAGCCTCCCAAGCGATCGCCAGTGAAATTTTGTTAGATAAACTCCTGGCAAAAATAATGACGATCTTAATTGAGAATGCCGGGGCACAAACCGGTTATCTAATTTTACCAACACAAGAAAAATGGCAGATTGAGGCAATGGGATCGATTGGCGATGAGAAAATAGCTGTTTTGCAATCAATTCCTCTGGAATCGGTATCAGCAGACAGTACTCCTTGCTTGCCAACTGCCCTCATCAATTATGTAGTTCGCACCCAAGAAAGCATCGTCCTCAATAATGCGGCTCAAGTCGGTAACTTTCAATCTGAACCCTGGATTGTGCAACGCCAATCAAAATCGATTCTTTGTGCTACTTTATTAAACCAGGGAAAACTGACAGGAATTGTCCTTTTAGAAAACAATCTAACCACTAGCGCATTTACCCCAGAGCGAATTGAAATCTTCAGTTTACTTTCGACTCAAGCAGCTATTTCCATTGACAATGCCCGTTTATTGAAGCAACAGTCAGAACTGAATCAATCCTTACGGGCTGAAATTGCCGAACGCCAAAGAGCAGAAAAAGACCGCGATCGCTTAATTGCCATTCTCGAAGCATCCACCGATCATATTGGCATGGCCACCCCCCAAGGCAATGTTTTCTGGAATAATGCTCAAGCTAGGAAACTAGCAGGGATACCACTGGATGCAGACCTTTGCACATTCAGCAACTACCATCCCCAGTGGGCATTAGAGATTATTCAAAACCAGGGCATTCCTCTGGCGATTCGAGATGGTACCTGGGTGGGTGAAACCGCTTTGTTGGACATTGATGGCAGAGAAATTCCGGTTTCCCAAATGATCATTGCTCATAAAGCAACAGATGGCAGTCTGGAATATTTATCTACCATTATCCGGGATATTAGTGAGGTGAAACGCCGGGAAGAGGATCTGAAAAGATCGGAAACAACGCTGCAAAATTTGGTCATAGGAACAGCTGCGGTTACAGGAGAAGATTTTTTCGCAGCTTTGGTTGGTCATATAGCCAAAGCCTTGCACGTCCGCTATGCCCTCGTTACCGAACTAGTAAATGGCGAACTTAAAGCCCTAGCTTTTTGGGCGCATGGGGCATTACAACCACAAATATCCTACTTACCGGCCCGTACACCATGCGAATTTGCCTTGAGAAACGGCTTATTCTACTGCAAAAAGCTTGTTCAGCAAATTTTCCCGGAAGACTTAGACTTAGTGGTAATGCAGGCAGAGAGTTATCTGGGTATTTCCTTAAAAAATGCCAATGGCGACCCAATTGGTAATCTTTGTATTCTTGACGTACAACCACTGGTAGACACGGAACGAACAGAAGTAATTTTAAAGGTATTTGCCGCACGAGCAGCAGCAGAATTGGAGCGCCAGAGGGCAATCGAAGCCCTGCATCAACTGAACCAGTCATTAGAAACCAGGGTCAAACAACGAACTGCCCAATTGGAAGCTGCTAACAAAGCATTAGAGGCGTTTTCCTACTCTGTTTCTCATGATTTACGGGCACCACTGCGAGCGATCGTTGGTTTTTCGAGAATTATGCAAGAAGACTATGGTGAGCAACTTGATGCGGAAGGCAATCGTTATCTGAAAATTGTCCGAGACAATGCCAAACGCATGGGTGAGTTGATCGACGACCTATTGAACCTATCCCGCCTAGATCGTAAGGAAATGTCCCGGCAGCCTGTTTTTATGAATGAGATTATTCAAGAGGTGCTGAGTGATTTAGCCCCAGATTTTGAAGGTCGTCAAATTGAGTTTGCGATCGCTGATTTACCCATCTGTCAAGCTGATCTTTCTTTGTTTAAACAAGTTTGGCTAAATCTATTGTCAAATGCCATCAAATACACTCGCTACAAATCTTCTGCTTGCATTGAAATAGGCTATGAGATTATGGCTGGTGAAAGAGTGTATTTCATCAGAGATAATGGGGCAGGATTTGATATGCGGTATGCAGATAATTTGTTTGGGGTATTCCAACGGCTGCACCGCGAACAAGAATTTACAGGCACGGGGATCGGACTAGCGATCGTCCAACGCATTATTCAACGCCACGGGGGGCGGATTTGGGCCGAAGCAGCGATCGATCGAGGTGCGACGTTTTATTTCACCCTTCAAGGGGAAATTAACCCATGAATGACCAACCCATAGATCAACCCACCGATCCATATTTTGAGCAAGCACTTTCCATTGTATTAGTTGAAGATAATGCCACCGATGCCGAGTTAACTATCCGAGCATTACGTCGCGGTAAAATTGGCAACAATATTCAACTGCTCGAAGATGGAGCCGAAGCCCTAGATTTTTTCTTTTGTCGGGGAGAGTACGCGCACCGTAGCATGACGAATCAACCCAAAGTCATTTTGCTGGATTTGAAACTGCCAAGGATAAGTGGGTTAGAAGTTTTACGGCAACTCAAATCCGATCCACGCACACAAATGATTCCGGTTGTGGTGCTGACCTCTTCTGCTGAAGACCAGGATATGATCGAGAGTTACCGGCTTGGGGTAAATAGCTACATCGTTAAACCTGTGGATTTTGAACAATTTAACCAAGCAGTCCAACAGCTTGGTTTTTATTGGATCTTGTTTAACCGATTGCCAGTTTTTTAAAAGGATTAGTCATTAGTCATTTGTCCTTAGTCCTTAGTCATTAGTCCTTAGTCATTAGTCATTAGTTATTTCTTATTCTCCCATTCCCAATTCCCAATTCCCCATTCCCCATTC
>NZ_JAAGOG010000087.1:0-30966 GCF_010747425.1 Nostoc sp. UIC 10630 | reverse complement strand
ATTCCCCATTTCCCATTCCCCATTCCTCATACCAATATCTATTGGGCACAAATGCTTACTAGCTGCGTCAACTATCTTAATATTGTCTGCTTTAGTTTTTCTGGTGCAAAAGTTCCATAAGCAGGGAACGAACAACTACCAACTCATCAATCCTGTACTAAGCATAAATACTTGTAGACTATATGGTTAGTAGATTCAATCGTAAAAGCGAGCAATGGCGTGTGTGGGTAGCTAATGCACCATTCAAATTTATGAAATCACCTTTTATTATTCAAAGTTGGCGGCGACTACTTAAGTATCTTTTTCCGATTCTCATTTTAATATCCTTTTTTACGGTATTACTGGTAGATAGTTTTACTCCTGCGATCACCGAAGGTGGTGGCTTCAGCGCGATCGCACAGATACCCCGTCAAGAAATTCGTGGGGTTTGGATGACCACCAATGATTTTGACACTCTCAAGGATCGCTCCAAAGTCCAGGATGCGGTAAGTCAATTACGACGGCTGAACTTCAACACAATTTATCCTGTAGTGTGGAATTCTGGTTATGTGATGTATCCCAGTGCGATCGCACAACGTGCAGGTATCCAACCTTTTATCTATAAAGGTTCAGATGGACATGATATTCTTGCAGACCTGATTAACCAAGCTCATCGTAAAGGATTGCTAGTGATTCCCTGGTTTGAATTTGGTTTCATGGCTCCCCCAACGTCAGAACTAGCACTGAATTATCCTGATTGGTTCACACAAAAGCGGGATGGTAGCCAAACTTCTATCAGTGCGGCTGGTGAGGTTATGTGGCTGAATCCGTTCCTTCCGCAAGTACAACAGTTCATCACCAACCTCGTGCTGGAAACTGTCACTCAATATGATGCCGATGGCATTCAGTTTGACGATCACATGAGTTTGCCTCACGAATTTGGTTACGACCAATATACAGTTGCTTTGTACACCAAAGAAACCAAGAATGCTCCCCCAAAGAATTCCCAAGATGCGGCATGGGTAAAGTGGCGGGCAGATAAAATTACGGCTTTCATGGTACAACTTAACCAAGCTGTGAAGCAGAGAAAACCCCAGGCGATTTTCTCTGTTTCTCCTAATTACTATGATTTTGCTTACAAGTTTCACCTGCAAGACTGGCTGAGTTGGATACGGCAAAATATTGTGGACGAGTTAATAGTGCAAGTTTATCGTCCGAATCTGCAAAGTTTTGTGGCTAATATTTCTCGCTCAGAAATTCAAGAAGCCCAAAAAATAATTCCAACTGGAATTGGTATTATGACTGGGTTACGAAATAATCCAGTTCCTATGCAGCAAATTAAGTCTCAGGTGCGGGCTGCCCAAGAACGCGGTTTAGGCGTAACTTTCTTTTATTATGAAAGTCTTTGGAACGATGCTCTAGAACCCTTAAACGAGCGACAAGTTGGATTTGGAAGTCTCTTTCCATCTCCTGCACTCCGCGCCAGAATTGAATAACTTTTCTGTTGAAGATTACGTTAATAGACTATAAATTAACGTTTTTTCGTCTAATGGTAGTGCGATCGCCTTCCGTTCTGAAAGGCTTAGATTCCTAGCTTCTGCAAAGAAGCTAGGAATCTTGTTAGATAAAGCCCAAAATAGCCTAATTTTACTTTCAATGGTGCGATCGCTTGAAATAAAGTATTTAACCCAAGTTGCTAGTTACTCTGACGGGCGATCGCAATGGGTGTGTTAAGCAATAAAATGCCCTCCAAGAAGAAAATTAGGAGGGCTATATGCTAAACGAAATAATTGCCATATATGCTATCACAGACGATCTGTTAAAGGCGATTGGGCATCATGAAGACAGTCGTCGAGAGATGAATGACGCAGAAATTATTACAACTGCAATAACAGCGGCGATGTTCTTTAATGGTAATCATAGCAAGGCTTGTGGCTATATGAAAGACCATAAGTTAATATCTAATATGTTAGAAAAGTCACGTTTTAACCGGAGATTACACAGTGTCTCAATGTTAATCAACGACTTGTTTCATCAAGTGGGAATGATACTGAAAGAAATTAGTGATTCCACGGAATATCTTTTAGACTCGTTTCCAGTGCCGATCTGCGACAACATCCGGATCTTTAATGTCAAAATAATCCAGTCGGCGCAGTATAGAGGTTACATCGCATCAAAAAAACGATATTTTTACGGGGTTCGAGTTCAGTTATTAAGCACCAAAAATGGTATTCCCGTAGAATTTGTGTTTATGCCTGGTAGTGCCAACGATGTACGTGCGTTAAATGCTTTACCTTTAAATCTCCCACCTGGTAGTGAACTGTATGGTGATTCAGCTTAGGCACAAGCCCGCGAATAAATCAGCCCAGCCGTCGCTTTCGCCTTGAGGGCGAAAGCGCCTAAATTTCTCGGTTTTGCCAAAAATATTATTGATACGGCTGGGCTGATTTATTTATTGGATCTCCCTTACACCGACTACAAGATTGAGGATGACTTGGAACAAACAAGTCAAATTTATTTAAAAGTTATGAGAAAAAAGAACTCCAAGCGTCAAGATCCCCCTTGGAATCAATATATTAAACAACATACTCGGCATTATATTGAAACCGTGTTTAGTAGTATCACTTGTGTTTTCCCAAAATCAATACATGCAGTCACTTATGAAGGGTTTTTACTTAAGCTACAAGCATTTATTTTTTCTTTTACTCTTCAACAAGCTTTTATTTAATAAGTAATTTATATAGGACTCCGATTTGATTTCTGAAAACATACTGAGACTGAAAAGCCCATTTTCTCAGGTTTTTATCTGAAATATTGTTCAAAAATCAGATATGAGCCCTATATAACAGCCAAATCATTTAAGTACTTGAATGCTCTCAACAAGGCATCGGTACGTTGGCGCGTAGCGCCAACGCGACTTTGTTGCACGTGTAGGCGTAGTCCATCGCAGGCATCGCATCAATTGAGTGGTAACAAGCACAGATCAGTCGATAACCCGCAACTTGGGTTATTAAGTTAACGTTGGGTTTCACTAAATTCAACCAGCTTGATTAGGCGGTATTTCTTCAGGTGGTGCTTCCGCCGGGGGAGCCAGTAACGCATCCGGCGCAATTTCTTCTACAGGAATCGGTTGCTTATCCTCAATTTCAAAATCTGGTTGCGCTGCTTCCACCAATTCAGGAGATGGGGGATGTGGTGGAATCGCTTCTGGTACACTCTCGGTTTTAGCTTCGGTGTCAGTAGTAACTGTCTCCTCTGCTGGTTTTTCTGGTATGGCAGTAGTTTTGTCGATAATCTCAACAGCAGGTTTCTCTGATAGTACAGAGGTAATGTCTTCTGGTTTGGGGGTTGTGGATGTCTTTTTACTCACAGTCTGTTGCACTTTATCTTTCGCGCCACTGAAGGTGCTACCCAGACCTTTTTGCAACTGGCCCAGCCGTTCTTGAAGGGACAATTTATTTACCTGTTCCTGAATTCCAGCTTTCACCGTCTCAGGACTGGGTACTTGGGTTTGTTGTGCCTGGGGGGTCAGTTGGCGACGTAATGATAGAGTTTGCCAGCCAAACCAGACCAAAAGAGCCACACTAGCCACATGACCCAGCAACAAACCTCCAGTAATGCGTGGTGCAAACACCCATAAGACTAAAGCATAGAATAGCCCTACGCCACTCCAGATAAAGTCATTCTTGCGATGGATTTCTGGAAAAAAGAAAGCTGCTATATAAATGGCTAAACTACCAATACCGACCACCAAAGCTAGGACAAATGCCAGCATTATTTGGTTACTCCTTACTGCGTCCTTTGACTATTTCAATTTTGCAAATTTTGTCAGTCAATTGTTGATTTAGATACAATTTAAAATTAATTAGCCGTGTTAGTTGTGGATTTTTGCCCTTTATTCAACTCTTAAGGTCTTCTTTAGGGGAGAACGGAAAATATCGGACTACCCTTAAAGTAAAAGGATCTGCAAGAGAGTTAGCCAGAAATTTTTTATGACACTACAAAGCTTTGGTGTGATTGGATTAGCCGTTATGGGTGAGAACATCGCTCTAAACGTAGAGCGCAATGGCTTCCCAATTGCAGTTTACAACCGCTCCCGAGAAAAAACGGATGCGTTTATGGCGCAGCGTGCTACAGGACGGAACGTCAAAGCCGCCTTTACTCTAGAGGAATTCGTTGCCTTATTGGAACGTCCCCGCAAAATCCTAGTAATGGTGCAAGCTGGTAAACCAGTGGATGCGGTGATTGCTCAACTCAAACCCTTGTTAGAGGAAGGCGATATCATTATCGACGGTGGCAACTCTTGGTTTGAAGATACGGAACGACGCACTCAGGAATTAGAACCCGCTGGGCTTCGGTATCTTGGTATGGGTGTCAGTGGCGGTGAAGAAGGGGCGCTGAATGGCCCATCTCTGATGCCTGGAGGTACAACAAGCTCTTACGAGTTTCTATCACCAATTTTCAACAAAATTGCTGCCCAAGTCGATGATGGCCCTTGTGTAACCTACATTGGTCCTGGTGGTTCTGGTCACTATGTCAAAATGGTACACAACGGCATTGAGTATGGCGATATGCAGCTAATTGCTGAAGCCTACGACTTGCTGAAAAATGTCGCTGGATTAAACCCCAGTCAGCTACATGATGTGTTTGCTGAATGGAATACCACCGATGAACTCGATTCATTTTTGATTGAAATTACGAAGAATATCTTCCCATATATTGACCCAGAAACAAATAAACCCCTGGTGGATTTGATTGTTGATGCAGCCGGTCAAAAGGGAACTGGACGCTGGACTGTGCAAACTGCGTTGGAATTGGGAGTTGCTATTCCCACAATTACAGCAGCAGTTAATGCCCGGATTATATCTTCGATTAAAGATGAGCGGGTTGCAGCATCTAAAGTCCTCACAGGCCCCAGTGGCAAGTATGACGGGCAAACTAAGGACTTTATCAACAAAGTACGCGATGCTCTCTATTGCTCAAAAATCTGTTCTTATGCTCAAGGGATGGCGTTGCTATCCACAGCTTCAAAAACATATAACTGGAATTTGGATCTGGGCGAAATGGCGCGGATTTGGAAAGGTGGTTGTATTATTCGCGCTCGCTTTTTGAATAAGATTAAGAAGGCTTTTAGCGAAAATCCAGCTTTGCCTAACTTGCTGTTGGCTCCCGAATTTAAGCAGACAATTCTTGACAGACAAACTGCTTGGCGGGAAGTGATTGCGACAGCTGCAACAGTAGGAATTCCAGTACCCGCATTTAGCGCCTCCTTGGATTATTTTGACAGCTATCGCCGCGATCGCTTGCCTCAAAATCTAACTCAAGCACAACGCGACTACTTTGGCGCACATACCTACCTACGTCTTGACAAGCCCGGAAGTTTCCATACTGAATGGGTTCCTATTGCTGAAGCTGGTAAGTAAGCTTTTGCACATCTGTATCAGAATATTGTGAAAGGTTAGTCAGTTTCAAAATACAGATTTAGTAGTGGCTCTGAGTTTCAGAGCCACTTTTTTTCTAGAACCACAGAGGCGCAGAGAACGCAGAGGAAGAGAGGAGGATAATAGCAATTCTCTACTGTTTATTGATTTTAAGGATTATTATTACCAAGATATTTGGCTTTTAATTCTTCTAATTCTTGATCTATTTCGTTTTTACTCGTCGGCTGAGATGTGGAAATTGGTGGTTGTATTTTATTTGGTTGAGGTTTGTTGCCACCCAAAAATTGAGTTTTCATTTCCTCTAATTCTAGATCGATTTGACTAGGAGAGGGCGATACAAAAGCGGGTGGAGAATTGGGTGGTGATTGAGGGATAGGCTTTGGTTTTATGGCTGGTGTGGCTGCTACTTGCGAATGTTGATTTAAGTCTTTAAGAACTTCATCTACTGTTTGATAACGCCGAATGGGAATGCTTTCTAGCATTTTGTTGAGAATGCGGCTCAACTGATTACTAATAGGAGTTTTCAAATATTGCTGCCAAACCCAAGTATCGTTGTTGATATCATAAGAATCGAAGGGCGATCGCTGGGTTAATAAATTAATACAGGTAGCACCCAAGCTGTAAATATCGCTGGCAAAAACAGCCCTACCTCTCATTTGCTCAGGGGCAACATATTCTGGACTACCAATACTTGTACCAGTTTGATTTAAGGCAGCGCCAGTGGCAGATTTGGCCGCCCCAAAATCTACTAATACTAGTTTGCGATCGCTGCTACGTAAAATAATATTTTCTGGCTTAATATCACGGTGAATTACGTGTCTAGCATGACAAAATTGTAAAACTGACAATAAATCATTTAATAGTTGCCGGATTTGCGTTTCATTGAAAGCACCTCTATGTGCCAATTCCTGGGCTAAGTTGTGCCCGTCAATAAATTCTTGTACAAGATACTGACGGTCTTCTTGGGTAAAATATGCCAGGAGTTCGGGAATTTGGGGATGTTTACCCAATTCATCTAACTGCACCGCTTCTTGGTTAAATAACTCTACGGCTTTTGCAAGAGTGTTAGTGCCTTGGGATTGGGGATAAAATTGCTTAATTACACAGCGTGGTTTTGAGGGTTTATCTTCATCCACAGCTAAGAAGGTTCTGCCAAAACCACCTTGTCCGATTGGTTTGATAGCACGGTAACGTTCTTTGAGGAGTAACTTAGAACCGCAAGTCCGGCAAAACTTGACATCATGAGGATTTTCGGGCTTGGGACAATGGGGATTAAGGCAGTAGCTCATACAGGCGATCGCTCTTATATGTTCTTATTTTCTCCTGTCCCAGGCAAAAGAGTGTAATTAAGAGATTTTGGATTTGTGTCATGCAGAAGAGGGAAAACCGGGTGGAGGAATGATGAACCAAAAGAATCTAAAATCATCAAGAGCAATGGCTACGACGGCTACGCCTACGCACTGCTAAACTACCCCATACCTTCCATAACTGGATGGAAGTAGAAGGCGAATCCCAATACTGTATAAGCAGCTAATAACAAAGTGCCTTCGAGCCAATTGGATTTACCATCAGAACTAATACTGTTTGCAATCAACACTGACACAACCACAGCAACTAATTCAAAGGGTTTGAAATCCAAATCCATTGGTTTACCCAATATCCGCCCTGCTATTACCAACACGGGCGCGACAAATAAAGCAATCTGCATACTCGATCCCACAGCTACAGAAAGGGAAAGATCCATCTTATCTTTCATCGCCACGGTGACTGCTGTGGCGTGTTCAGCTGCGTTACCGACGATGGGAACCAAAATTACCCCTGTAAACAGCGCTGTTAAACCTAGCTGAGATGTGGCCACTTCTAGAGAATCGACCAACATTTCTGACTCAAGTGCCACTAGCAAAGTACATACTAATAGCACGCTAACCCACAACATCATATTTGGTTTAGCATGAGGGGCTTCCTCTTCTTCTATCTCCGCTACACCCACGTCATATAAATAAGAGTGGGTTTTCATTGAAAATAGCAGCGTTAGGGCATAAACCAGGATTAATACTACAGCAACAGCAATAGAAAGATTTTGCAGTGTTTGTTCGTTAATTCCTTGAGAGGTATAATTCATCGCCGTTGGCATCAAAATGGCAATCACTGCTAAATTCATCGAAGCAGCATTCACCCGCGCCACAATTGGCTGAAATGTCTGTTCTTTGTAGCGCAGTCCTCCCAAAAGCATGGAAAAACCCATTACCAGTAGTAAGTTGCTGATAATCGATCCCGTGATACTGGCTTTGACGACATCTATTAACCCAGCGTTCAGCGCTACTAGGGCGATGATTAGTTCTGTTGCATTACCAAAGGTGGCGTTTAACAAGCCCCCCAATGACGGCCCCACTACGACAGCAATTTCTTCTGTGGCTGTACCCATCCAAGCTGCTAAGGGCAGGATTGCTAATCCAGCTGTAATGAAAACTATCAATTCTCCCCACTCTAGAAAGTGGGCTGCTACAGAAACTGGGATAAACAGTAATAAAACGAAAAGAATAATGTTTTTGGTTGACATTTGTTGTTTTGGGTTGAGGGTATCATTCACAGCGAGCAATCCTAAATTTTAAATTTGGAGTGTTGAATTAAAAATTACTTTCACTCATCACTCCCATAGGATACTCTCAACCACCTGTAGACCAATTCAGAAATTGTACTGTTTTCAGTTCACTACAGCGTATGTAAAATAAGATTGCGATTTAAGGAGTTTTTGTAATCTTTTGTTGCAAAACTATGAATTTGAGCCAAAATATTACACCAACAATGGGGTTTAATATATTAAAAGACAATTAAAATTTTGATTGGCGCTGCTAACGAGAAAACCCCTAACTGAGGCCTTCTTCAATGGCTAATTACTTTGAGCCTTCAGGGAAAGGGCTGTGCGATAACGCAGATTTCCCACTACAATAAAACCGCTTTGTCAAAAATTTGGTTGGATTCCATAGTTGTTGTTTATACCGGATTTTGTGTGAAAACCATTGTAGAAAGGTTTACGCACAATGTTTTCGGTGCAACTGCAAGTTTTTTGTTTTGGATAAATATACATGACTTCTGCTGCTGAAATGCCAGCTAGCTCTGGCTCAACGTTAACATTACATTCAGATCCCAAAAACGCTCACGAAACCGATCCCCTGAGAAAGGCTAATGGTGTTTATGTGACGGTGCATGGTCATTTTTACCAGCCACCGAGGGAAAACCCTTATCTGGACGCAATTGAACGCCAACCGAGCGCTGCACCTTTCCATGACTGGAATGAGCGGATTCATTGGGAATGCTATCGCCCGAATGCCTTTGCCAGAGTCTTAAATGACCAAGGTGAAGTGGTGGGGATCGTCAATAATTACGAGTACTTTAGTTTTAATATCGGGCCGACGCTGATGTCGTGGCTAGAACGCTACGATGTGGAAGTTTATCAGCGCATTTTAGAGGCGGATGCCAAGAGTAGCCAACGCTTGCATGGTCATGGTAATGCGATCGCGCAAGTATACAATCACATCATCATGCCTCTGGCGAACGAGCGCGACAAACATACCCAAATTCGCTGGGGTAAAGAAGACTTCCGCTCCCGCTTTGGCCGCGATCCCGAAGGGATGTGGCTAGCAGAAACTGCTGTAGACTACGCAACCTTAGAAGCTCTTGTTGCTGAGGGTATTCGCTTCATTGTCCTTGCACCGTCTCAAGCCCTGCGTTGCCGTCCCCTCCCCACTCCAGATCATCCCCATCCTGAATGGATCGAAGTTGGCGGTAGTCAGATTGATTCTACCCGTCCCTATCGTTGTTATTTGAAGCCCACACTCGACACTTCATCTTCACCTCTGAGTGCGATCGCCACTAGCCCCAACGATAGTAGTACAGAAGAATTACCCTACATTGATATCTTCTTCTACGATGGCCCGATATCGCGCGACATGGGTTTTAGTGATGTAGTTTATAACTCCAGTCACTTTGCCGGACGTATCGGTTCCGCAGTCCGTGGGGATCATCGTCTGGCACAGTTAATCTCGGTGGCGACAGATGGGGAAACCTTCGGACATCACAAGAAGGGAACAGAAAAAACTTTAGCCTACGCCTTTACCAAAGAGTTTCCTCAACAGGGTTGGACGGTAACGAACTTCGCCCACTACCTGAGCTTAAATTCTCCCAGTTGGGAAGTGGAATTGAAGTCAGTCACAGCCTGGAGTTGCGCCCACGGTGTCGGCAGATGGGAGGATGACTGTGGTTGCGGTGGTGAAGGCGGTGTTTGGCATCAAAAATGGCGTCGTCCCTTGCGGGATGCCCTCAATTGGCTGCGCGATCAGCTAACTGAGGTTTATGAGGAACATGGTAGGCAGTTATTTCGCGATCCCTGGCAAACACGAGATGAATATATCCAAGTAATGCGCGATCGCTCTGCTACCAATGTCAACCGTTTCCTCGCCCGTCATCAAACCCACAAACTAACAGCAGCCGAACAAGTAGACGCTCTGCGCCTGTTGGAAATGCAGCGTCACGCTTTGTTAATGTTTACTAGTTGTGGTTGGTTTTTTGAAGAAATTTCCCGTCCAGAGGGGACGCAAATTCTGCGCTATGCCGCCCGTGCTTTGGAATTGGCAGGGGAAGTGGCTGGCGTACAGTTAGAAAAAGGCTTTGTCAAACGTCTTGGTTTAGCCCCCAGTAATGTCGATGAATTCAAACACGGTGCAGAAATTTATCGGCAACTCGTGTTAACTGCCCAGCTTGGCTTTAAGCAAGTAGCATCCCATTACGCCATTACTTCCCTATTTACCAATCAGAAACCATCACAGACGCACAATTCTTTGCCTAGAAAAGATGTTGCTGACAAACAATCTCAGCGTTACCACAAAAAAGTTTATTGCTATGCTGCCAATGAGCTAGATTACCAACTGCAACGGATGGGATCGCTAACTCTGGCTGTAGGAAATTTAAAGCTGGTATCAGAGATTACTTGGGAAAGTGAGCATTTGGTATTTGCGGTTCTGCATTTGGGAGGCTGGGATTTCCACTGCTGCATTCAACAATTTACTGGGCGGCGTGACTACAGCCAATTAAAAGAAAAGCTGTTTGGGGCACTAAAACAAGCTAGTGCGGCTCATACTATCTTGGCGATGACACAGCTATTTGGCGAAGAAGCTTTCAGCTTACAAAATCTATTTGCTGAAGAACGCCACCGGATTATGCGGTTGCTTAGTCAGGAAACACTGACACGCTTAGGACAGTTGTATACCCAAGCCTACCGTGATAATTATGGAGTGCTGATGGCGTTTCATCGAGATGAAATCGCAGTACCACAAGAATTGCAGGTGGCAGCAGATATTGCTTTAGGGCATCGCTGTCTGATGACATTGCGATCGCTAGAGCAAGATATTGCCGATCCCCAAAAGAGTTGGAGTCACATCTTAGAATTGGAAGCGATCGCTACTGAAGCAAAACATCTGCGTTGTCGGCTGAATATTCCCGACGGTAAGCAGATGTTAGAACAGTTAATTGCGCGATCGCTCTGGCAATTATTGCATGATGCCAATGGTAGCTTTAATGCAGATATCCAACTATTGGAGCGATTGATTGATGTCGGGGATCAACTAAATATTGACATTTCCCTACAGCGATCGCAGGAACTATACTTTAGTTGTCTGCACAGTCAAATAGCGCCGGTGTGTATTACTAGCATTGGAAATGAAGCAGATAATCAGTGTCTTCAGTTGCTCAAGTTGGGCAAGAAGTTAGCCGTTGATGTTAGTGCGATCTCCAATCAGTTGGGATAAATGTAGGGACGCACGGTAAAAATCTCACACAGAGAGAAGGGGAAAATTTTCCCCTTCTCTTTTTAATTTTCTTTACTTAGCCTGGGAGCGATCGCAATGGTAGGGATAAAGCCACTCACACCTGAAGAGTCCAAATGTATGTTTCTCAAAAAAGGTTCCTGCATGGCGGCTACGTGATATGTTGATCCCAGCTTTAGTTTTAACCTCATATAGCCAGGGAAAGACTATTACTAAAACAGTCATAAAAGTGAAGAGGTAAAGAATTGTAGTTTTAATATTGGGGAATCTTCGGTAATTGCTATTGTGGTTTTGAGGCATAGAAATTAGAAACGAATAGCCCACACCATTTTAGCCTAATGCTGAAAATATCGCCGGAAGCGGGGGTCAATATTATCTGTTTTCTGCTGATTGCAGGTAAGACAGAGAGTTTGTAAATTGCTGATATCATTTTGACCACCACGGGCAAGGGGAATGATATGGTCAATGCTGAGGTGAGTTTCTGTAGTAGTTTTACCGCAGCTTTGGCATTGATATTTGTCACGTTCAAAAACATATTTCTTAACTTCTGGGGGGATACGAATGCGGGGAGTTTTGCTCATTTTCTCTCTAGTTGCTAAGAAATTCTTCCAAGCTAGGTACATCTACCCAACTTGCTTTTGTATGAGATTCATGGGATAAATCCATCAACAACTGAGAATAAATTCCTTCTCGCAGCGATGGTGTAATTTCCTGATTGCGTTCAATTCCTTTTACCCATTGGTCTACTACGCGGATAAATGCCGAAATGCGGCCATCAGCATAATTTTTCGGAAAAATTAACCGATTCGGTATTTCTATTTCCGTTAGCGGTTTACCTAGCTGGGAACCCCAAACACGAAAGCCGTGTATATAATCTTTTTGATTTTCACTGCCTACAATTAATGTACCGCGATCGCCATATACTTCTACCCAATGAGTTCTTGCTGCATGAACAACTGCGCTGATAGAAAGTTGGCAAGGTGTACCATTCGCTAATTCCAAGGTTAATATACAGTTGTCATCTGTATTCACTGCCTTAGATTCCCCTGTAATCGGGTCAACTCGTGTCGGAATAGCAGTACTCAAATAGGCGTTTAATCTACGCACTGGCCCGAATAACCAGTGAATGTAATCGAAGGCGTGGGAACCTAAAGATCCTAATGCACCGCCTCCTTTATCTTTGTCAGAATACCAATTCCAAGGGCGTGAAGTATCAGCACGAGAAGAACCTAACCAATCAATTTTAATTAGGCGTAAATCACCCACATAATCTTCTGATAGTAATTCAGCAAATAACTGCCATGCTGATACAAAACGAAATTCAAAATCTACAGTCGCAATTACACCTTTTGCTTTCGCTAACTGATAAAGTTCTTTAGCTTCGACTGCATTTAAGGTTGTCGGTTTTTCTAGTAATAAATGTTTCCCAGCTTGTAGTACAGTTTTTGCCATTTCATAGTGCAAAAATGGCGGCGTAGAGATACTGACTGCTTGCACTTCTGGTAATGCCACAATATCAGCCAGAGAATCAGAGGCGTGAGGTATATTATGGGATTCTGCTATGGCTTTAGCTTTATTTATATCTCGATGATAGACAGCAACTACCTCGGTTTGAGGATGTGCTTGGAATCCAGGGATGTGGACTTTTTGACCAAATCCAGTGCCTGCGATCGCAATTCCAATCATATAATCTTTTCCTATATTGTATGTGATTTTTATTGTTCGTAATAAATTTTACAATTATTGTAAGATTCTAATTGTAAAAGGGTAACGATAATACTCACCCTTGTAAGCTTTTACAGATGCAAAAGTCACTACAAATGATTGTAGTATGAGTTTGAATAAAATTAATGACATCAGTACAATTAGCAAGCCGTCTAAAATATTTTTTATTTCATTGGATGAACCATTATTAATCATCACCATGACAAAGCTAGTTAACAATAAAATTAAGGATATTGCTATGACAATCAATGTATATAATGTTAAAGAAAATTGAAAATTTAAAGATTCTTTACCTTGAAAATCAATCCAAGGATATTGTGATTTTTTAAAGTGCCAAATAATCAGGGGAGCTAAAAGATTTAAAGGTAAATATAAAGGAATGCCAATAAATACTAAAAAAAACAATAATATCCATCCCAACAAAGCCGAGAAATGACACAACACCGCCCATATACGCATTTGTTGTTTAGGTTTTTGTCTCATGGCTTTTTATGTGTAGGTGGATTTACCAGATAATTACCCACTCTAATTATCTACAAAAAAGCCAAAAATGAGCTTAAAACCTGAGTATTTCTCCGTCATAGTTTTCGGAAAGAAGTTTTATTTCTCTGACTGTGCCCAATGCGGTTTGGATAAGCATTTGGGGGATGGGGTTGCGGGTAAGGAGTAAAGGATGTATTCAAAACCTTTTCCCTTTAACCGAACCGTATTGAGACTGTACCCTCTTTTGGCATTGAGCGATGGCGTAACCGCCTGCCGGAGGCGATGGTCTCCGACCGACCGGAGGTCATCGCAATTTGAAAACAGTCTGACAGTTTATACTGAGTACTGGGGAAACAAGCAACCAGATTTTGGGATACTCAATAGCAAGGTTAATATAGAACTTACGCACAAGAGATCCGCTCTATGCTGTAAACTTAATAACACTAACGGATTTTCAATATGCGAGTTCAAATAACTGTAGTTGCGATCGCAGTAATGTTAGTGGGTGGTAAAAATCCAGAGGCCCTTGCAGACTCGCAACCATCTACTCAAGATGGGGCTAGTGGGATTGTGACACCAGAAGCTACGATCCATGTAGAGGGAGAGTATGCCAAATATGGTAATTATATGGGAGTTAGTTTAGGAGATAGCCAGACGCTGGAAATTTCCCAAAAAATTGTCAAAAATATCCAGATTCGTTTTATTAATGACAAAGGTCTGCCAATCAAAGGGCGAACTCAAAAAGATTTTATCATTGGTTTGCTCAGACTCAAACCAGGTCAGGTATTCCGTGAAGATTTACTTCAAGCAGACTTGCAACGATTGAGGAGATTAGAGTCATTTAATCAAGTCAATGTTTACCCTAAAGAAGATGCTTCTAGTGTTAATCTCATTTATGCAATCAAAGAGCGTAGCTTCCCTTCTCTCATCTTAGGAGGCGGTAATAACGATGACGTTGGGTTATACGGTCGGGTGGGTTATAAAGATGAAAATGTTAGTGGTCTGAATGATAAATTAGATACAATTTTGCAGTTCAGCACTAAAGATGTCCAATTTGATGGTCAATTTACTAGTCGTTATCGTTTAGAAGAACCAAACCGCTTAGGCTATAGCATTAGAGGTTTTCGTAATCGCAATACATCGGGAACCTTTAACGAAGATATCAGATTGGCTAACGGTGACAAAGTGCGAGAAGGAAGATTTGGTGGTTCTGTAGCGCTTTTACGAGCTTTTGATGAATGGGATACATCTGTGGCGCTCAACTATACCAGAATTAGCCTACGCGATGGAGAATATAACGTTGTCCAGGTCGATAGATTAGGGAGTCCTCTATCTGTGAGCGGTACTGGAATTGATGACTTATTTACAGTATCATTTGCCGTATCCAGAGATCAACGCGATCGCCGAGACAATCCGACTCAAGGCTCAATCCTCACCCTCAGCACAGAACAAGCGATTCCCATTGGACTAGGGAATATTTTCAGCAACCGCCTACGGGGAGACTATATTCAGTATTTCCCAGTTAGCTGGATAGGTAATGGTAGACCAACTGATAATCCAGAAATGTTGGCGATTAATTTACAAATTGGTACAACTATTGGAGACTTCCCACCAGCCGATGCTTTTAATATTGGTGGAATAGATTCTGTCAGAGGTTACGGTTATGGTAAAGTTGCCAGTGGTCGGAGTTATGGATTAGCTTCCGTGGAATATCGGTTCCCAATTTTCCAATCAATAGGTGGAGTTGTCTTTACTGACTTCGCCTCAGATTTTGGGTCTAGCGAAACCGTGTTAGGAGAACCAGGAGTCTTACGAGACAAACCTGGAAGTGGCTTTGGTTACGGCTTAGGATTGCGCTTGAACTCACCCTTTGGGCTAATTCGAGGCGACTTAGGAATTAGCGACAAGGGAGAAGTGAGATTTGAAGTTACTACAGGTCAGCGATTTTAAGATAGTTGGTTGATAACTCGTTCCAATTCTTCTATCATCACATCTGAACCTGTTTCCCGATATACTTGCACCAATGATTGGTAAAACCACAAAGTTTTTTCTTTACCACTGCTAAATTCAGTCCAAATAACATCTCCATTTGTCGCCAATCTGCCAGCAAAGACCTAGCATTATGTAGTTTATCAGCCAGCGAAACTCGCCGAACTGAGGGTGAAGCGTGACGGAGTTTTTCTATGTATCTATTCTTACGCTCTTGCCAAGGTGGTTTCGGTGGTGTATCCCACTCTGTACAGCCATCGATAATTGCCACAACTGTTTCGCCGAAACGTTGGCGGATGTCCTCACGAATGGGTTTACCACCTTGGTCTTCTATACTATCGTGTAATAAAGCTGCGATCGCTTCCTCTTCACTACCACCCATTTCCAATACCAGCGCCGCCACACTCAACAAATGGGAAATATAAGGAATACCGCTAACCTTACGAGTCTGGTTAGCGTGGAGACGATTAGCATAGACTAACGCCGCTTCAAATCTTTCTGTTAATTTTGCTGCACCCATTTTTTATCCTCACAATTAATCTTCTTGAATAATCCAGCTATCCTAAATTTAGAAAGTATTAATAAGTATGCCTTATGCACTCGTATATTATCCAAATATCAACACACAGCAAACTAATAAAATTAGGCAAAAATATGACCCACAGTTTTATTTAATTGAACCGCATATCACCCTAGTCTTTCCTCTAATCGGAGCTATCTGTGAAGATCATCTTACTCTTCATATTAAAAATATCCTGAGTGCATGGAAAAAATTTCCTATTCATCTACAGGGATTTCAAAAATCATGGGATGAATATCTGTTCCTTACGGTTCAAGAAGGAAAAGAAAATGCGATAAAATTACACAATGATTTATATACGGGTATATTAGCTGAATATTACAGAGAGAATACAGCCTTTGTTCCACATCTAATGCTAGGAGTATTTTCTAAAAATCGGGTTCAATACTTACAGGCTTTAGAAGAAGCACAACAGTTAGATTTAGATTATTGTTGTATGGTGGAAAAACTAAATCTGTTGAAGATTACTGATGTGAATAGGCAAATAGTCTGGAACCAAGAATATATATTGCATATATTGCCAAGTTGAACATGAAGAACTTGCAAGTTGTGGAGAAAGAGTTTTCATCCCTCCCGATTATTGATATTAGCGCCTTAGTTTCTGGAAAAGGAAATCTCTATTCCGCCGCATCTCAGATTCGGCAAGCGTGTCGAGAATCGGGATTTTTCTATATTATCGGACATGGTGTAGACGAAAATTTGCAGCAGAGGCTCGAAGAACTCAGCCGCCAGTTTTTCGCCCAGGATTTGGAAACTAAACTTAAAATTCGTATGGCTTTAGCTGGTATTGCATGGCGAGGCTATTTTCCCGTTGGTGGCGAACTGACATCCGGTAAACCTGACTTGAAAGAAGGTATTTACTTTGGCGCTGAACTGCCAGACGAACACCCACTAGTGCAAGCTGGTACTCCTATGCATGGTTCAAACCTCTTCCCCGCCAACATTCCCCAATTTGGCGAAACAGTACTTGAATATATGGAGGCGATGACAAACTTGGGGCATACTCTTATGACTGGTATAGCCATAAGTTTGGGATTAGAAGAATCTTACTTTGCTGATCGTTATACTTCAGATCCTCTAGTGTTGTTTCGCATCTTTAACTATCCTCCTAATTTATCACCGTCAGATGGTAATCCGATATGGGGTGTTGGCGAACATACTGATTATGGGGTTTTAACTATTCTCAAACAGGACGACTCAGGCGGATTACAAGTTAAATCCAAATCAGGTTGGGTTGCTGCGCCTCCCGTTCCAGGTTCTTTTGTCTGTAACATCGGCGATATGCTAGACAAGATGACGGGAGGTTTCTATTGTTCTACGCCTCATCGTGTACAAAACCAGTCCCAAAATCACCGCCTTTCGTTCCCCTTCTTTTTCGATCCCAATTTCGATGTAGAAGTGAAGCCGATTGAATTAGATAATATAGTGGCGAATGATAATATAAGCGATCGCTGGGATAACGCTAACATTCATGATTTTCGCGGAACTTATGGTGATTATGTGTTGAATAAGGTGTCTAAGGTTTTTCCAGAATTGCGGCGAACAGTATTATAGGGTTTTAAGAAATTGAAGGCGGCATTGCAATTCATCAAAATCCCTATTAGGGATTGAAACGCCTTGGTTGGTAGATTATTTCACGTCTTTTTTTGCTTAGTATTGCAATTCATCAAAATCTCTATTAGGGATTAAAACTAGCTATTTCTACTTTTTGCAATACCTTACGTTCTATATTGAAACCCCAAAATTGCTGGTAATACTGGGGAGAGAAGAAAAAATGTATGAGTCAATGGGTTTATAATTGAAAACTGTGACTCAGAGAGAAAGTTTGATCTAAGGAAGTCCTAGCTCAAATCTTATCCCAAGGGGAGATGCCAAGGACGAACAGTGACAACTCATAATTGGAGCGAAGCGACTGGTGGACAGTTTATTACAAGGAGTTAACCTGTACTTAATTGGCATGATGGGCGTTGGTAAGACGACAGTAGGCCCCTTACTAGCAAAGCATCTAGGTTATGGGTTTTTGGATCTTGATGGTGTCATTGCCAAAGCAACAGATAAATCTATCAATGAGTTATTTGCCGAAGAAGGTGAAGCAGGGTTTCGCCAAATAGAAAGTGACGTGCTTTCGCAAGTTTGTGCTTTTACAAAATTGACTATAGCAACCGGCGGGGGCATTGTATTACGGCGAGAAAACTGGGGTTACTTGCACCACGGTTTGATAGTGTGGCTAGATGTGCCAGTTGAACTCATTTATAGGCGTTTAGCTGAAGATACCACCAGACCACTCTTGCAAGATACTGACCTTAAGGGTAAATTGCGATCGCTCCTCGAACAACGAACACCACTTTACTCTCAAGCCGATTTGCACATCACCGTCCAAGAGGGAGATACGCCTGAAGACATTGCCAACAGAATAATTGAGGTAATTCCTAACGTTCTCAAGCCACAAGCTTCTCATTAACAAGACTCTAATTACCAAATTTTGGTCATCCGTAGGATAAACTCGCGTAATTCTGGATTACCACTAACTGCTTCGGGATTTTCCAAAATCTCAACTTCTCGATTAGGACGGTAAATGTAGACTTTTCGATTCTGCCGATCTATTAACCAGCCTAGTGATGTACCGTTATCGATGTACTCCTGCATTTTCTCTTGTAATTTGATCAGGCGATCGCTAGAGGAACGTAGTTCAATTACAAAATCAGGACAAATTGGTGCAAAAGAAGCTTTTTGTGCTTCTGTTAAAGCATTCCAGCGCTCCAATTTAATCCAAGAAGCATCAGGGGAACGCATCGCTCCATTAGGTAGCGTAAACCCTGTACTGGAGTCAAAGCCTATGCCAGTGCCATCTTGTTCTGTCCAATACCCAAGCTGTGCAGCAATGTTAAAGTTACGGTTGCCCGTATCTGAAAAAGCTGGTGGCATAATGATGACTTCCCCATTAGCAGTGCGCTCGATTCGCAAATCTCCATTGGCTTGGCAGAATTCGTAGAACTGCTCATTTGTCATCTGCACAAGGGAGGGGAAATTTACCGTTAGGGGTATGCTTTCAGTTTGGATTAGCAGCGTGGTCATTTTCATTCCCTAGCTTCAGCCGAATGATTTCAATTCTAGAGGTTTGAAGGAGCGATCGCTTGCTTGTTGTGTCGGGTAATCTGGGAATAGTTAACCTGTCTCATCCGTCGTATTTATGGGATTGACTCTAAAGCTTGAAATTTTACTCCTCTGTCACCAAAGAATTCAATGGATATTGAAGAGTTTTTCAGTCGTTTAGATACTGGGGAAAAGGATTTTTCAGGAGTCGATCTCAGTGGTGCAGTCCTAAGCGAAGTTGATTTGTCTGGCATTAATCTCAGTGGTGCTGATTTGAGTGGGGCGATCCTCTGTAAAACTAAGTTATGGGGTACTGATTTAAGAGACGCTAATCTGAGCGGTGCTGATTTACGTGGTGCTGATTTGAGAGTTACTCATATGGAAGGCGTTAATCTTGAAAATGCTAACTTATTGGAAGTTAACTGGCGCGGTGCGGAAAAGTATGGGGCTTATTTTTACAATACGGTTATGCCAGATGGTGAACTCGTAACTGAACCAAACAGCTATGAATGATCAGTACAAACATACTCAACTTTGGCAGCCGAGATTGTGAGGAGTTACAAAGTCTTCTACACTGACTGAAATAGGTTTTAACTCTCTCTGTTAGGCTCCTCATGACGGACAACGATTCTGAATACATCAGACAAACTGAAGCCACTCGTGTGCGTGTACTCAGTGAAGCACTACCTTATATTCAACAATTCGCCGGTCGCACTGTTGTTGTCAAATATGGCGGCGCAGCGATGAAAGATAGCACACTCAAAGACAAAGTTATCCGCGATATTGTATTCTTATCCTGCGTGGGCTTGCGTCCAATAGTAGTACACGGCGGTGGCCCAGAAATTAACAGTTGGTTAGATAAGCTGGGAATCGAACCACAATTTAAGAATGGTCTGCGAGTCACTGATGCTGCCACAATGGATGTGGTGGAAATGGTTTTAGTTGGTCGAGTTAACAAAGAAATCGTCGCCCTAATTAACCAAGCTGGTGGATTGGCTGTAGGACTTTGCGGTAAAGACGGTAATCTATTTACAGCCCGTCCCCAAGGTCAAGAAGGCATCGGTTTTGTCGGGGAAGTCAGCAATGTTAACATCAAGATTTTGGAAACCCTCGCTAGCAATGGCTATATTCCGGTAGTCTCTAGCGTCGCCGCAGACGAAACAGGGCAAGCTTATAATATTAACGCTGATACTGTAGCCGGGGAAATCGCTGCGGCACTAGGAGCAGAAAAGTTAATTTTACTGACCGACACCAGTGGAATTTTAAAAGATTACAAAGACCAATCTACCTTGATTCCGAAAGTAGATATCCGCGAAGCCCGCGAGTTAATTGTCAATGGGATAGTTACCGGTGGGATGATTCCCAAAGTTAATTGTTGTGTGCGATCGCTTGCTCAAGGAGTCCGTGCAGCGCACATCATTGATGGTCGCATTCCCCACGCCCTGTTACTAGAAATCTTTACTGATGTTGGAATTGGGACAATGATTTTGGGTTCGCAATTTACCTTTTGATGCTTATGAGGCATGGGGGATGGGAGATTGGGGATTGGGGATTGGGCAAAACACAGTTCCGTTAGCGGATAGCTAAGGTTTAGCCCGTGCTGTTAGCGGATAGCTAAGGTTTAGCCCGTGAAGAGTTAGGAGTTACGAATTCTTCCCCTGCCTGCTGCCCCCTGCCTCTCTATATTTTGCTCACCTGCATTTGATACCAGAGTTTTTAATCAGAAAATAGTCGCAGCTACTTAGTTAAAATTTTAGAAATTTATCCACTTCAGATTGTCAGCCTTTGAAAAGATTCCAAAAAGATTGCTGGTGTTGGCAAAATTAAAACAGTGCTAATTTTTGTATAAGACGTGAGTGCAGAAAGTTTAGAAATTGCTAAAACCTTCTACCAGACTGGGAAAATTGCCTTTGAAAATGGGCGATACCGTGAAGCTGTAGAAAATTTAGAAAAAGCCAGCGCCCTATTAGCTCGTAATTCTCGCTTTGGGGGTGAAGTAGAAATTTGTCTGGTGACAGCTTATGAGGCGGCTGGACGCACGGATGAGGCGATCGCTCTTTGCGAAAGACTCAAACGCCATCCCTATATTGAAATCAGCAAACAAGCGCGACAGATGGTTTACATCTTAAAAGCACCAAAGCTGAAAAGACCTAGTGAATGGATGACCCAAATCCCCGATTTGGGCACACTACCCGATAATGAACTCAAAATTTCTGTAGCTGCTAAACCCACTAAATCTTCTGTGCCACAGAAGCCAAAACCCACAGAACCAGAATTTGTTGACCTCAGTCAGGTCAATACCAGAGATAATCGCTTTATCTGGGTGGCGCTAATTGCCATTGGTTTAACCATCTCGTACTTGGTTTGGTTGAATTTTTCAGGAACCCCTGGCTGATACTATGTTGACTTTTGGGGAGATTTATGGTTTCAACTTCTTCAATTTTCGGAAAGATTTTGTTGTGGTTAATCAGACCATTTAGTTTTGTATTGACACTGAATGGTCGAAATCGAATGAACCGCGTCTTTCCTATGCAAAATCCTATATTGTGGCTAGTGCTATTAACATCCCTGTTACTGACTGGCTGTGTTAAATACGATGTAGGGCTTAACTTTGATAATTCAAATAGTGGTGAATTCGTACAGCATATTAAGTTGGGAGAGCGGCTAACCAGCTTTAGTGGCGATTCTGTATACGAATGGTTGAATAGCATAGAACGCCGCGCCCGTCAACTAGAAGGTAAAACGCAGCGAGTTTCCCAAGAAGAAATCATCGTTACAATTCCTTTTAGTAGTGGTAGCGAATTGCAAGAGAAGTTCAACGAATTTTTTAATTCCCGTACAAATCAATCCTCTGAGGCTGTGCAGAGCAAATCTGACTCAGAACTGCCAAAGATTGAATCAAACGTCCTGTTGGAGCAGAATTATTTTTTACTTTTAGTCCGAAATCGGTTGATTTATGATTTGGATTTGCGATCGCTTGCTCTAATTGCCAGCAAAGGTAATGTTCTCGCTAATGCTGGTTCAATTCTCGACTTGGAATTTAGCTTGAAAACTCCTTGGGGAGCCAAAAACATTCAACTAACTGAAACTGCCATTGAGCCAGAAAAAAATGGCAATCAACTAGTGTGGAAACTCCAGCCTGGTCAACTCAACCACATAGAAGCGGTTTTCTGGCTTCCTAGTCCCCTTGGTATTGGTGCATTGTTAATTATCCTATTTGTCTGGGGAGGATTGTACTTAAGATACAATTTCATGCCAGATCCCAGAACTCAGTTGCTTCCCAAAGCAGCAGCTACCCAGGAATAGTAGACTACTTATCTGTTAAGAGAATTGGGAATTGGGAATTGGGAATTGGGCATTGGTTATTCCCCTTGTCTCTCTATTACCCATTCCCCATTCCCTGTTCCCGTTGTTCACTGCCATACCAGCGTTCAGCAAGTACATTGAGTTGATGAAGGATTTCAATGAGTTCCTGACCCCGTTCTGTCAGACCGTAAGTTACTTGGGGTGGAACAGTTGGTTCATATTGGCGATAAATAATCTCTGCTGCCTCAAGCATCCTCAGTCTTTCTGTTAAAACCTTGGTAGAGATGCCCTCGACTAAGTGCTTCAATGCAACAAAGCGAGTAGGTCCACTATTACACAACACCCACAGTATATACATTGTCCAAGGGCCTGATAGTAAAGACATCAGAATGCTGATTGGGCAAGCATCAGAATTTTTAGAGACAGACATCGATAAGTTCGCCAAAATTTTCCAATAGTTACTTTATGGTAACTACTTTACTTTAGTAACTAGTTACTTTTAGTATCTGATGTAATGCTTTGAAATTTAGACTCAAAAAAAAATCAAAGCAGTAAATCCTAGCTAATCAGGAGATATTTGGTGGTAAACATTCTACATATTGATTCCAGCCCCCGTGCTGAACGATCGCACTCACGAGAACTATCTAAAGAATTCGTCAGTGCTTGGAGGGCAGCACATCCTGAAGATGCGATCGCCTATAGAGATTTAGGCCGTCACCCAGTTCCTCACGTTGATGAAGCTTGGATTGCGGCAGCATTTTCACCACCAGAAACCCATACCCCAGAATTAACTGAGGCAATCAGGATTTCTGACGAATTGATTGATGAGTTTTTGGCAGCCGATCGCTACGTCTTTGGAGTGCCAATGTATAACCTGAATATCCCTTCCACTTTTAAGGCTTACATCGACCAAATTGTTCGTGCTAACCGGACTTTTGCTGTAGAAGCTCAAGGCTTTAGAGGCTTAGTCGAGGGTAAAAAGGCGATTATCATTACAGCTCGCGGCGGTGACTTTAGCGGGACATCTCCTTTCGCTGCTTATGACTTCCAAGAACCATACCTGCGGGCGATTTTCGGCTTTATTGGGCTTACAGATATTCAATTTATTAATGCTAACAGGCTGAATGAGGGTGATGCCCGTACCCAATCTCTATCAGAAGCACGGGCAGCAATTCAAGACGCGATCGCTCAGTGGTAATGTATGGAATTGGGAATTGGGCATTGGTTAAAAATTGTTCTTCCCCTGCCTCCTGCCTCTTCTTCACGGTGATAAACGCTCAATTTTCCAAGTGCCATTATCTAAACGGCTATAGAGCAAGCGATCGTGTAAGCGACTAGAGCGTCCTTGCCAAAACTCAATTTCTGTAGGGATCACTCGTAAGCCTCCCCAATGAGGCGGTCGGGGGATCTCTTGATTTTCATATTTGCTATAAAACTCCTGCATACGTCGCTCTAAAACTTCTCGACTTTCTATCACCTCGCTTTGATTAGATACCCACGCACCCAGGCGACTGTTAGGAGGGCGAGTATCAAAATACTGATCGGATTCAGTTTCAGAAACTTTCTCTACATACCCACAAATCCGAACTTGACGTTCCAGTTCTGCCCACCAAAAGACTAAAGCCGCCAGAGGATTTTCTGCCAGTTCTTGTCCTTTGCGGCTATTGTAGTTGGTGAAGAAAGCAAAGCCCCGTTCATCGAAATCCTTCAATAGCACCATTCTGGCTGAGGGCTTACCGTCGGGTGTGACGGTAGCAAGAGTCATCGCATTGGGTTCGGGGAGTTGACCTGCTAAAGCCTGATCGAACCATTTTTTAAATTGGATAAAAGGATTGAGGTCTACCTCAAGTTCACTCAAACCTTCCAAGGTGTAGTCTTTGCGAAGGTCAGCTACGGTTTTGTCCATTTTGATTTACTTCCTTGCTATCAGATACACTTATACATATCTTTGTTAAAAATATCTATGATGATAATCAGTGCCATCAAGAATTTTACAAATTCTTTCAGGAATATCTTAAAATAGGTTGCATAAAATGCGCCGTTCGGCCTCCCTTCAACGCCTGTTAATTTATGGTCTGAGTGGTCCAATTATCGCTCTTAATGTCTGGCTACTGTCCGTGCTTTTTCGATACTTCCAGCATCCCATTACCGTCTTGAGCATTGGGGCAATTTTAGCTTTTCTACTAAATTACCCGGTTAAGTTCTTTGAACGTGCCCGAATTACGCGCACTCAGGCAGTAATCATAGTTTTACTTGCAACATTAACCCTGTTTGGAATTCTAGGTGTCACCTTAGTCCCGTTGATCATTGACCAAACAATCCAACTGTTAAATAAGATCCCTGATTGGTTAGGCGCTAGTCAAGCAAACTTAGAGCAATTTGAGATGCTGGCAAAACAAAGACGTTTGCCGATTGATCTAAGAGTTGTAACCAGTCAAATCAATGCCAACATTCAGAATCTGGTGCAACAGCTAGCTTCTGGGGCAGTGGGATTTGCTGGGACACTATTATCAGGCTTATTTGACGTAGTGTTAGTCATTGTGCTGGCATTTTATATGCTTTTATATGGCGATCGCGTCTGGTATGGTCTGGTCAATCTTTTGCCTTCTAATATTGGAGAGCCTCTTACCGCATCCTTACGCCTAAATTTCCAGAACTTCTTCCTTAGTCAGTTGTTGCTAGGGCTATTCATGATGCTAACCCTGACACCAATTTTCTTAGTCATGAAGGTACCCTTTGCCCTGTTGTTTGCCATATTAATTGGGATTTCAGAACTCATTCCCTTTATTGGGGCATCTCTTGGCATTGGTCTAGTGACGATTTTAGTACTACTGCAAAATTGGTGGTTAGCGGTTCAAGTTGCAATCGCGGCAATTCTTATGCAACAGCTTAAAGATAACTTGTTAGCTCCCAGGTTACTCGGCAACTTTATCGGACTGAATCCCATTTGGATTTTTGTAGCTATTTTGATGGGATTTGAGATTGCTGGGCTGTTAGGAACGCTTGTTGCTGTTCCCATTGCTGGTACTATTAAAGGCACTTTCGATGCGATCAAGAGCGGCAAACCGAGTGATTTTGTCTCAACTGTCACCATTGCTCATGACCCACCTCAAGATTGAGAGGGGAGGGACAGGAGGGCAGGGGGCAGGGGAAGCAGGGGAAGAACAATTTTTAACCAATGCCCAATTCCCAATTCTCAATATCAAAAGTTGCACATTCCGATCTCACAATTCACAATGGTGATTGATTACAAATTTCAGAGGATACTGGCAGCAGGCAATTCCTGATTAAAAGAAGCACAAGCGAATCTATTAAGTACACGCTTTGCCAAGATTCAATGAATTTACTGTTGAATTTACAGTCTTTCGATTCTTAATTAATTAACTTAGAACCCGTTGATGGAAGCTTCCGAGCTATTAGAAACAATCACACTCCTGATTTACCAAGCTGAACAGGGAGAAATTGACCCTTGGGATGTCCAAGTAATTGAGGTGATTGACCGTTACTTAGAACTGATGGCACCGGAGTCAATAGGAAGAGGCTATGAAGCGGATTTGTCTCAATCTGGACAGGCATTCTTATCAGCATCAATGCTGGTATTATTCAAAGCCAATACATTGATGCAATTGTCAACAGTAGGTGATATCCAGGATGGTGTATTAGATGATGCGATGCTGGAAGATGAAGACGGAATATCACATCATGGTCATCGTCTACCATTAGAACGGCAATTGCGTCGCCGTCCATCGGCAATGCCACCACCGAAGCGTCGGGTGACTCTGCAAGAGTTAATCAAGCAATTGCAGATTATGGCAAACCAGCTAAAACTAGTAGAAAAAGTCAGCAAACCGATTCGTCCCAGACGTTTGCCTAGCGTCCAAAGTATGCGGGAGGCACTGGAGTTAGCTCACCAAGAAAATCTGACAGAAGTAGCTGGAGAACTCGAACAAGTCTTGAATTTATCGGCCAGAGAGCTAAATTCAGAACAAAATTGGTTGAATTTAGAACAACTTGTAGAATTGTGGACTCAGACAAAGCTTTTCAACCAAAATGGGTCTGGACATGAGTCTAAACACAGTCATTTAGTTAGCGTTTTCTGGGCGCTACTACTACTTTCGGCTCAATCGAAAGTAGAGCTATTTCAAGAGGAGTTTTACAATGAGATTAAAATTCGGCTAATTACAGATTCAGCTAAGACCAGTAAACCTTTTGAGCAGTCGATGAACTAAAAAAGCTAAAAGTAGCCCTACAGATAATTTACAGATTTTTGATTCAGTCTCAAAATCCGAGTAAATTGAAAAGATAAGCGATCGCTTGTCATCTAAGTATATAGATGGTTGTAATAACCACTAAATTCCTGTTATCCCTGTTTTGGGGATAACTTAGAGCAGAAATAAAAACTGATGATTAAGTATCACTCGATGAAAGTAAACTGGCTTGTGGTTGAGGAATAAATTTTTATGAAAGCGATGATTCTCGCGGCTGGCAAGGGTACTCGCGTGCGTCCGATTACCTATACAATTCCTAAACCAATGATTCCCATCCTGCAAAAGCCAGTGATGGAATTCTTGCTGGAACTGTTACGCCAACATGGATTTGACCAAATTATGGTCAATGTCAGTCATTTGGCTGAAGAAATAGAAAACTATTTCCGTGATGGTCAACGGTTTGGGGTGCAGATTGCCTATTCCTTTGAAGGCAAAATTGATGATGACGGTAAACTGGTAGGGGAAGCAATCGGTTCTGCTGGAGGGATGCGCCGCATTCAAGACTTCTCACCGTTTTTTGATGATACCTTTGTGGTGTTGTGCGGTGATGCTTTGATTGACCTAGATTTAACTGAGGCGGTTAAATGGCATAGAGCTAAAGGGGCGATCGCTACTATTATTACAAAATCTGTTCCCCAGGAAGAAGTTTCGAGCTACGGTGTGGTAGTCACTGATGAAGAGGGGCGTGTTAAAGCTTTCCAAGAAAAACCTTCAACTGAAGAAGCCCTCAGCACCAACATCAACACAGGTATTTACATCTTTGAACCAGAGGTTTTTAACTATATTCCATCTGATGTGGAATATGACATTGGTAGCCAATTGTTCCCCAAATTAGTGGAAATCAAAGCCCCCTTCTATGCCATCCCTATGGACTTTGAATGGGTAGATATTGGTAAAGTTCCAGACTATTGGCGGGCGATTCGCGGTGTACTGCTGGGTGAAATCAAAAATGTGCAAATCCCCGGTCATGAAGTCGCCCCTGGTATTTATACTGGCTTAAATGTCGCCGTGAATTGGGACAAAGTGGATATCACAGGCCCAGTTTACATCGGCGGGATGACAAGAATAGAAGACGGAGCGAAAATTGTCGGCCCAGCGATGATTGGCCCCAATTGTTGGATATGTAGTGGCGCAACAGTGGAAAATAGCGTGATTTTTGAATGGTCGCGCCTGGGGCCAGGAGTCAGGTTAGTCGATAAGCTAGTGTTTGGACGTTATTGTGTAGATAAAACTGGGGCCGCTATAGATGTCCAAGCGGCTGCTTTAGACTGGCTAATTACCGATGCTCGCCAGATACCACCATCTCATACCCCTGTTGAGCGGCAAGCGATAGAGGAATTGCTGGGGACAAACGCGAATTAGGGAATGGGGAATGGGGAAGAAGCAAGGGGGCAGGAAAAAAGCACTATTGATTGATTCTTGAGCCATCCTCAATTCCCAATTCCCAATCCCCAATCCCCAGCCCCTAATGTTTTACTCGTGCAACCAAGGTGTTATGTGTGGTTGCCAATTGACTAATTCTTCATCTTTAAACCATAGGGCTATTTCCTGTTGTGCGGTTTCTGGAGCATCAGAACCGTGGATCAAGTTACGACCAATATTTATGCCAAAATCACCGCGAATTGTTCCCGGTTCAGATGTTAAGGGGTTTGTAGCACCAATAATCTTTCTGGCAGATGCAACGACACCATCACCTTCCCATACCATCGCTACCACTGGGCTAGAAGTGATAAATTCGACTAGACTACCAAAAAAGGGACGTTCCCGGTGAACACCATAGTGTTGTTCAGCTAGTTCTTTACTGACTTTCAGGAACTTTAAACCAACTAGGGTAAAACCTTTAGTTTCAAAGCGACGGATAATTTCCCCCACTAATCCCCGTTGTACTCCGTCAGGCTTAATTGCTAAGAATGTACGTTCCATTGCGATCTCCCAAAGCTTAATAAAGTTTTTATCTTGTCATTTGTCATTTGTCTAAGGGTTTTGCACTCTTGACTAGTGACTAATGACCAATGACCAATGACCAATGACCAATGACCAATGACCAATGACTCTTGACCAATCAGAGTTTATCTTAGAAATTATCTTTGGGTACATATACGTTCCCAAATGAATGCGTTAAATTGTTAAGTCGTGGGCGAAAAACAGAGGTTAGGAAGAAATGGGTGTTGAGTCAACTGCTACATCTGACGAGGTGGTACCAGTACCGTCCAATGGACAAAAATCTGAAGTGAAAAATCATAAGCAAAAGAAACTTTTACCACCTAGTACTACCACAGGAAGTTTACCTCGCTCCTGGAAAATTGAGGATAGCGAAGAATTATACCGTATTGAAGGTTGGGGACAACCCTATTTTTCCATTAGCGCTGCTGGTCACGTCACCGTTTCACCCAAAGGCGATCGCGGTGGTTCCTTAGACTTGTTTGAATTGGTTAACTCCATGAAACAGCGCAACTTGGGACTTCCGATGTTGATTCGCTTTTCCGATATTTTGGAAGACCGGATTGAACGGTTGAATGCTTGTTTTGCCAAAGCGATCGCCCGCTACAACTACCCTGGCGTATACCGGGGTGTGTTTCCTGTCAAATGCAACCAAGAGCGGCATTTGATTGAAGATTTAGTTAAGTTTGGCAAGCCTCATCAATTTGGCTTAGAAGCTGGTTCCAAACCAGAATTAATGATTGCCCTGGCTGTCTTAGATACACCAGGAGCGTTGTTAGTTTGCAACGGCTACAAAGACCGAGAATACATCGAAACGGCCATGTTAGCCCAAAGATTAGGGCAAACACCAATCATTGTCTTAGAACAGATTGAAGAGGTTGATTTGGTGATTGATGCCAATCGCCAGTTAGGTATTAAACCGATTTTGGGTGTTCGTGCTAAACTCAGTACCCAAGGTATGGGACGTTGGGGAGCCTCCAGTGGCGATCGCGCTAAATTTGGTTTGACAATGCCTGAAGTCATTGAGGCTGTTGACAAGTTACGGGAAGCTAACCTGCTCGATTCTTTGCAGTTGATGCACTTCCACATCGGCTCACAAATCTCTGCCATTAATGTAATTAAAGATGCCATCCAAGAAGCCAGCCGCATTTATGTGGAATTGGCTATGCTGGGGGCGGATATGAAATACCTTGATGTCGGTGGCGGCTTGGGCGTAGATTATGATGGCTCCCAAACCAACTTCTATGCGTCGAAAAATTACAATATGCAGAACTATGCCAACGACATCGTGGCAGAGTTAAAAGATACCTGTGCAGAGCGCCAAATTACCGTACCAACACTGATTAGCGAAAGTGGACGTGCGATCGCTTCCCATCAGTCCGTGCTGATTTTCGACGTTCTCAGTACTAGCGATGTCCCTCTCGATTCACCAGAACCTCCACAAGAGGGAGAATCCCCAATCATTAATTATCTTTGGGAAAGCTACCAATCTATCAACCAAGAGAATTACCAAGAGTTGTATCACGATGCGGCACAATTCAAAGAAGAGGCCATCAGTCGCTTCAACTTAGGAATTTTACGCCTCAGAGAACGAGCCAAAGCCGAACGGCTATACTGGGCTTGTTGTCAGAAAATTCTTAACATCACTAGGCAGCAAGAATACGTACCAGATGAACTAGAAGACCTTGAGAAAATCATGGCTTCCATCTACTACGTTAATATGTCAGTGTTTCAATCAGCACCAGATTGCTGGGCGATCGACCAGCTATTCCCCATCATGCCAATCCACCGTTTGGATGAAGAACCAATCCGGCGAGGAATTTTAGCAGACCTAACCTGCGATAGTGATGGCAAAATAGACCGCTTTATTGACCTGCGCGATGTCAAATCAGTTTTAGAACTACACACCTACAAGCCCGGAGAACCCTATTATTTAGGGATGTTCTTGAATGGAGCTTACCAAGAAATCATGGGCAATTTGCACAACCTATTTGGCGATACTAATGCTGTTCACATCCAATTAACGCCCAAAGGCTACCAGATTGAACACGTTGTCAAAGGTGACACCATGAGCGAAGTAGTAAGCTACGTTCAATATGACTCCGAAGATATGGTGGAAAACATTCGCCAGCGTTGTGAGAAAGCATTAGAAGAAAAGCGCATCACCCTAGCAGAATCTCAGCGATTACTGCAAACCTACGAGCAGAGTCTCAGAAGATACACGTATCTGAATAGTTAGTTAGGAATGGGCATTGGGCATTGGGCATTGGGAATTGGGAATTGGGTATAGCTCAAGAATCAATAAATAGTTCTTCTTCCCCTGCTTCCCCTGCTTCCCC
>NZ_JAAGOG010000467.1:0-847 GCF_010747425.1 Nostoc sp. UIC 10630 | reverse complement strand
GCCTCCTCCCCCTTGCCTCCATTGACAAAACTGAGTTAGCAAAAGCTACTTTTTGGGCACAATACTTTAAATAAATAGCTAATTTATGAAGAGTTGATGAAGTATGAATATAGCAGTTAAGCCGATGGACAAGCTTTTTAACTATCAAATTAGCGAACAACTTTATGCAGGCTCTAGAACCTTAGTTTATCGTGCAATTCGAGAGGCTGATCAACTTCCGGTTGTAATCAAACTGCTACAGCAGGAGTATCCTACCTTCAACGATCTGCTGCTATTCCGCAATCAATACACAATCGCTAAAAATATTGACTTACCTGGTATTGTTCATCCCTACAGCCTGGAACCTTACCGTAACAGCTATGCTTTGGTGATGGAGGATTTTGGTGGTATTTCCCTCAGAGATTGGATGAACGAAACAATAAGGGGTAAGCAATATACTTTGACAGAGTTTTTGGAAATTGCGATCGCTCTAAGCAATATTCTCGACGGACTCTATCGCCATCGGATTATCCATAAAGATATCAAGCCTGCTAACATCCTCATCAACTCAGAAACTCAGCAAGTCAAGTTCATTGACTTTAGTATTGCCTCTCTTTTACCCAGAGAAACCCAAGAAATTCACAGTCCTAATGTCTTAGAAGGTACTCTTGCCTACCTTTCTCCAGAACAAACCGGACGGATGAATCGCGGAATTGACTATCGCAGTGATTACTATTCTCTCGGCGTTACCTTCTATGAATTGCTGGCTGGACACTTACCCTTCGAGTCTAACGATCCGATGGAGTTGGTTCACTGTCATATTGCCAAGGAACCAGAAAAATTAGGGGGCAGATGGCAGGGGGCAGGG
>NZ_JAAGOG010000086.1:0-31151 GCF_010747425.1 Nostoc sp. UIC 10630 | reverse complement strand
CGCATGCGCAATGCCGCATGCCCCATGCCCTCATCCCTTTTGCCCAACCAAAAAATAAGTTGTCATTTTCTCTTTCCCTTTAACTTCGATTTCGCCCCGCTTTTGAAATAAAAATTCATTACACAAAGACTTATAAGTATTTTCTGTAACCTGGATTTTACCAACAACACCTTGAGATTCCATGCAGCTACCGATGTTTAGCGTGTCTCCCCAGAGATCATAAGTAAATTGGTTGAGGTCAATTACTCCAGCGACTACGGAATCACTATGGATGCCGATACGGATGTTGAAGTTTTGGTTATTTTCAGTATTAAATAGAGCGATCGCAGTTTGGATATGTAGTGCCATAAGAGCGATCGCTTGAGCATGATCTGGGCAGCGTGTAGGTAAGCCACCAACTACTATATAAGCATCGCCAATGTTCTTGATTCTCTCTAAATCATATTGTTCAGTGAGGCGATCGAAAGTTGAGAAAATCGAGTTAAGTAAGTTTACCACTTGAATTGCACTCATAGAAGCAGCAATTTCGGTAAAGCCGACAATATCTGCAAATAAAACTGTGACATCAGCAAATTCTTCAGCAATTTTAGCTGATTCTTCTTTCAGTTCCTTGGAGATTGCGGTTGGCAAAATATTCAGCAATAAACGTTCGGTTTCTTCTTGCTGATGACGTAGCGCTTCTTCTGCTGCTATTCGCTGGGTGACATTGCGAAATATGCCACGAACGGCAACTGGATGACCTTCAGAAAATTTACAGTTAATATTACCTTCTAAAAAAATTGTTTGACCATCTTTAGTAACGAATGCCGCTTTTACTTGATCAAACTTTTCTCCTGACAGTACGCGATAAAACCTTTGCCAACATTCTTGTTTAAACTCTGGATGTATAATATCGAAAATGGTCATATTCGCAATTTCAGCTTCGCTATATCCTAAAGTTTCTTGCCATGCAAGATTGACATACGAAAAACGACCATAGACATTGACAGATAGAATCAAGTCATTAGCATTTTCAAATAAATCCCGATAGCGTTCTTCGCTTTCTATCAGAGCATCTTCTGCTTGTTTGCGTTTGATAAACTGGGCGATTTGGCTACCAATAGAACCCATCATTTTCAATAGGTCTTTATCTTTTGGTTGTACGTCACGGCTAAAGAAAACCATCACTCCTAAGATTTCACTATCGTCTAAGATAGGGAAACCAAAGGCTGCGTGCAATCCAGCTTCAGCCGCAGGTTGCGATCGCCTTGTGTCTCCATCTTCTGTGATATCTTTAATCCACAAGGGCAAACGTCTAATCCAAATTCGACCAGGTAAGCCAATACCGGGAGTATAGGTAGTTTGCCAGGTGATTGCCTTAAACTCTCGCACAGAAATTACTCGACTTGACCAAATTTCCACACACCTTAGTATTGCATTGATGCTGTTCCCCTGTACCGGAGTGCCAATATATTGACTTGGTACCCAAAGTTCACCTAAATGCCATCCCAGGTTTTGACAAATCGATTGCAAAATTTGCGGAATTGCCTGCTTTATGCTTTGGGATTCTGATAATATCCGAGTGACAGCATACTGGGTACTTGTACGCTGTTCTCGATATTGTCGAGCCGTAATATCCCGACCAATGTAGACAATATCTTCTAATCCTTGTATTTTTTTCGGAATTACTGAACAAGAAAAAGCAATCAACCGCTTTTCTCTAGTTTTAGTTCGACAAACTACCTCTAAGTTATGAAAATTTTGCCGAAAATAATGATTTTTAAAAATTGATTCTATTAAAAAATGGTCGTCATCCATTATCAGAGATAGTGGGCGATTAATTAATTCTTCTTCACTAAAGCCAAATAATTCTTGAGCAGCATTATTTACTTTTTTAATATTGCCTTTGCTACTAGTTATTAGCAAAGCATCCGGCATTGAATTAATTATTTTTTCCATATAAGTATTGTATGCGTTTAAAGAATCCATTCGCAGTTTTTCTTCATAAGTTTGCTGCGCTAAATTTTGCTTTAAAATAAATTTATTGGTAACATCTTCAATAAAAACAATTAATTTATTTCTAAATTTATTTTCATCCTGGTTGCCGATAATATATATATTCATATATATATATTTCTTATTTGAACGTCGTCCAATTGCTTCTAAATCAAATAGTTGCTGCTCTCCTCGCAAAATAGCTTGCAAAATCTTTTCAAGTCCGATAAACTCAGGAAAACTTAGCCGGATATCTTTTCCCTGGATCACCTCTTCAGGACTATCTGCAAACCGTTGCACTTGCTCTGATGTATTTATGATGCAGAAGTTATCATCCAGTTCCAAATGTTCAAATTTATCTGGTAATGAAGGTTTGTTGAAAATACAATCTAGTATTTGGTCTTTCATTGTTTTATGAAAAAAAACTTGATATTTATCTTTAAAAGGAAGAGCAAAAAAGGATATTTCAGGGCGTAAGAAGAAAAAATGCCAATTAATTATTACTATATAACAGCATAACTCTGTAGATAACTCAGAAATCATAAGTTAGGCATAAAAATTGGTAATATAGCATCACCAATTAATAATTACCTTAGCTGTGGTTTCAAATGTTTGCTAAGAATACAAGTCTATCTAATCAAAATTTGTAAAAATTGTTAACATTCAGCTTTTTAATGATATTAATATTAATTTATTAAATATGAGATTTTCATGACTTAACTAAGTGTGATTGAGCGAAAACGGCTATGAGTAAGCGTTTGATTTGATTAATCAGAATTAAGTAAGCATCAATAATAATATATGTTATATCTTTTGGAGGATTGACAATCGAATAAAACTTTGTTGTTAGTAGCTTATACTTAAGAACGTAGTTTATAAGCGATCGCCAGTTTAATAAAACCACTCGCAATATGGTTAAGTTCAAATTTTAATACCCTTTTAAGCCTTGTCGTTACCCACATCTGAGCCTTTTAAGATGGGGATATGACATTTCTCTAAAGAGGACTATTATTAGATGATTTCAGTTCACTTAAAATGGACTTTGGCTATCAGCCTTGCACTTCAGTTTAGGGTGGGATGTCGAGCAAGTGCGATACTTTAAAAAGTATAAAAAATTATTCTGTAATATAATAATTGTGCTTTTTATTAAATATCGTTTATGCCTTATCGCAGAAAATTTTTAAAAAGAGCAGGATACACAACCCTTTCTGCCTTATTGACTATGGGGTTTTTACAAAAGGATAGGCAGAAAGAAGATGGTACCACAAATGCTGCTACAGCAAATTATCTAAGTGCAAGCACAAATGTCAATTCTCCCCTTCGACAATTAGCAGCAGCCAAAGGAAAGCGTTATGGCACAGCAGTTTCTAGTGAATTTTTGTTACAAGAGAAGGGTTACGCTGACCTAATTGCTCGTGAATGTTCAATAGTGACACCAAATGGTGAATTAAAATGGAACGCCACTGAACCACAGCCAGGAAAATTTACTTTTGAGTCAGCAGATGCGATCGCTGGTTTCTGCCAAAAGCATAATATACAATTGCATGGGCATACCCTTTTCTGGCACATGGGAAAACCAGACTGGCTACCTTATCCCCCCACTCTTAAAATGCTCGAACGCCATGTTAAAGGAGTTATGGGGCATTATCGCAATAGCCCTGTTTTAAAGTCTTGGGATATTGCCAATGAAATTATCGCTGATAGTGAAAATGAAACTGATAATCCTACCTACGGTTTGCGTAAAGGGGTAAAACGAGAATTAATTCGAGATTTGTTTTTAATTGCGGCTTCAGTTGATAGTAGCAAGAAATTTTACCTCAACGATTTCGGCATCGAAGGCGCTACATGGAAATCAGATCGTTTCTTAAAAATGGTCGAATATCTGAAGAATAGTGGCGTTAAAATTGATGGTGCAGGTATCCAATCACATCTATGGTTTTCTACTGCCTATGGTTTTGACCAAAAAGGATTTAATTCTGTCTTAAAACGGCTTAATGATCTTCAAGTTAAACCAATAATCACAGAATTAGATATTATCATTGATGCCCCACTGCCTGATAGTATCAAAAAGCTAGACCAGATGGTAGCCGACAGTTACAAGCGATATCTTGACCTCTGCTTTGCGGCTGGAGTTGATACTGTAATTACATGGGGAATTACCGACCGTCATACCTGGATACGTCATCCCGGCTGGATGCCAGGAAAAACCTTTAGAAACAATCCAAGTCTCTGGAAATTCCTGCGTCCACTTCCCTTCGATGAAAACCTGCAACCTAAACTTGCTCGCAACGCTATTGCCCAGGCTTTTAAGCAAGCAACTTAATACTTCACCCAGACGTAAATAGCACTTTCAAATGTTATTCTCAACGAAGTATGTGGAGATATTATTCATCATTTACGATGATGAGATATAAAGTGTCTTGAAGTAATTAATGATTAAGCCTTAATACAGTATTTCATAAATTCGTGACAAATTGAGTGACGTACTGGTGAGGCTTGGCGAAACTCAATCAGGCTACAAACTTGTGGAATCTTGTAGTGATAAATAGCAGCATTCTATTTTTTTTTTGTTGGCTTGGCATACTCCAAATTTCTCGTAAAAATAATGTAGCTACAAACCAAGGCTCAAGCAAGTAACGTCTCCAAAGTCTTTTCGGTTCAGATAACAAGCGATACAACCATTCCAAGCCAACCCTTCCCATCCAGCGAGGAGGAGTAGGTACTGCTCCTGCTACATAGTCCATACAGGCTCCACTAGTCAAAATAGTGTTGGCATGAATATATTCCAGATTTTCCGAAATCCAATGCTCTTGGCGTGGCATACCCATCCCCACCATTAATACATGAGGTTTGTAAGCATTAATTGCAGCCAGAGTCGCGAGATTTTCTTCACTATCTTTATCCATATCAATATAACCATGAGCGCAAGCAATCTGTAAACCAGGAAATTTCTTGCGCAAAATACTTGCTCCTTGTTCCGCTACTCCTGGCTTTGAACCTAAATAGAATACACGCCAGTCTTTACTAGCGGCTTCTGCCATCAGAGGCCATACCCAGTCAGCATAGGTTACTCTTTGTTCTCGTTTCATTGGAAAACCTAACAACTTTCCAATAAACAATAAAGGCATACCATCAATATGGATATATTCAGCCTTGGCATAAAACGCTTGCATTTTTGGATCGTTATGAAAGAGATAAAGACTATGCAAGTTGTGATTAGCAATAATCCATTTCTCGTTTTTATCAATAGATTCTTCAATTAATAAATTTAACTCTGGGATAGAGAGCGCATCAAGTTTAACACCAAGAAATTTATAAGAAAATCGATTTTTCATGACTTAAAGAATTTTTATTTTTAGAATTTAGAATTATGAGAGTTTATTTCAGAAGAAAGGCAAGTATTTAAAAATTAATTGCTAGCGATATTTAAATATTTCAAATTTTCAATACTAAAAAAACTTAAATTTAAATTTTTTAGGTCGATATATTCTTTGAAATAAATAAATTTAACTAAGAACAACTTACTTCCATCAGAATTTGTGCGATATTCTGCGCTCTTGCATTCCAAGAATATTTCTCTGTAATTAAGGTGTATGCCGTATCTACAAGTGATTGATATTTCTCAAAATTTGAAGCTGCATCTAGCACTGTATTAGCGACTTCTTCAGTAGAATATCCTGTTACTAAAAGATGTTCTAAGTGCCGGAATTCTTCTAAACCTCGCAATCCTTCTGGTGTTGATACAACTAACTTTCTACTAGCGAAATAATCTAACGCTTTATTCCGAGCGCCACCTGCTACTGCTTGCTTAGAGAATGGCAGCAAAGCAATATCTGCATATTTTACATGTTTAACAAAATCCTCTCTTTTAGGTAAAAACCCCAAAAAAGAAATATTAGAAGGTATTGGTTCTGAAATATCACTACTATCCCTACCTATAACAACAAAATGTATTTTCTCCTGATGATTTTCAATATTTTTAGCAACCTGAATAGTCATTGACACAGACATATCATTACTTGGAAACTGAAATGTTTTAGGAGCAATAAGAACCACTATTTTCGCTGGTCTAAATGCTTGATAAGGGTCTTGGCTCAAAAACGACTCAGTATTTAATAAGTCTTCAGTAACTCCATTTCCGATACTATAAATCTGGTCTGGAGCTTTACCATACCACTGGGAAATTAGTTTAGGAATTGAGTCACCTGCTGCAATAATTGGACTACCAGAAAATATCAGAATTCCCTGAGCAATATATGTCTTAATACATTGTATAAACTCTTTGAAAGGATTGGCAACCGAAAACAAGCGCATCCAGTATTCATACGCTGAAAATGTATGAAAATCTAAGACAAGAGAGAAATTTCTGTGTTTTCTAAGCTTAAGTGAAATTAAAGCAGCTAATCCAGGTAACGTTTCTTGAGCATAAACGATATCTGGACAAAACTCATCGATACATTCTTCTATAGTTTGAATATATGACTTCAGGCTTCTTGATCCAATCGAAATAGAAGGTGCATACTTAACAGATGAACAATCTAATCCTAGCTGAAAAACATCAAAATCTTTAGTTAGATATTGTCCTAGATAAAAAGGTCTAGTAAATGCACCAAATGGTTGACTAGAATCAAGCGTTGAGATAATTAGTAAACGTTTGCCCATAATCTATTGATGATTTTAATATTTAAAGAATTGATTTTTGAAACTACATTTTTTCACTTATTTAGATAGTTATGAATTATCCAAATATCATTAGTTAATGATCCTAGTAGCAGAATCAAACTTGTGAGTTGGTTTGGTTAATATCTTCAGAAAATGTAGGAGAAATTGCCAAATTTTTGTAACCAATAATTGCTCTTATATATGGTAAAAACCAGAAAAATATCCATAATGGCCCAGAGTGTCTGATACAAAATATAGTCCAGGGTTTTAATGGAAATCCTTTAATTTGTAGCACCTTTTTTAAGCGCTGTAATATACTTAAATTAGTATCTACCCAACTGTTACGGATAGAGTTTTTAGTACAAGTACCAATATATCCAGGAGCTACCCATATTTGACAACCCAATTTACGCGCTCTGAGGGCATAATCTAAATCTCCTAAACTGTGAATAAAAGCTGTATCAATATTGCCAACTTTTACAGCAACAGTTTTAGGGATTAGCACACAGTTACCATACATAGCATCGCATTTTTGAATAACCAAACTTGGTTCTAAAAATTCAAATTTATTAGAATACCACTTTTTAGATTTTACTGCTCCTCCATAGGTTGCTTTTCCTGTCATTGGGTCTTTAGTTGAACCAACTACAATTGAGTCTGGATAACCTTGTGCAGTCAAATCTTGATGAATCTGTAATAATTTGCTGACAGCATTGGGTTCTAGAAATGTGTCATCATTCAACCATAGATAATAATCATATTGATTCTTTATAGCCTCATCAAAGGCAAGATGCATTCCTCCTACCCAAAATAAATGACCATTACCCTGAAAAATGTGTACGTCTGGATATTCTGCTTTGATAGCTTGTGCAGTCCCGTCAGAGCTACCATCATCAGTTAGATAAACATCATAATGATGTTTTTGCTCATATAAAGTATGTAGACAGGCAAGAGTTGTATTACGCCTGTTATGACAGGTCATAACTACAGCTATATTTGCTTTTTTCATCTTATTTACCTCACGTAATTTCTATGGAAATGAGCAATACAAATAATAAAGCTAAACGTAATTATTTCCATTACGTTTAAAGTTTAGCCATTTTTTCTATCCAGCTACTCAACTTAATATCTAAATTAAAATTTCGTAATTTTTGTTCCATTCTTCTAACTACCAACATATATCTGTGCAAAACTGATACACGAGGCATTTTTAGTCTGACAACCTCTTGACACAACCATAGATATTTTTCGGAATTGATGTTAAGTTTTTTCAATTTTTTTATTTGTGTATTCCAATCGTTATAGAAGAATAAATTGAAATAATGAATTGATATAATATCATTCCAATGTTTAATTTGTAATTCTGTTGATAAACGGTTATGCAAAGGTAATGGATAACTATAATTAGCAGGAAGATGCTCGACGTTTTCTTCCAAGGCACATAAAGTTACAGACAAAACAGACTGCTCAACAAAATAAATACCTTGGGGAGGAGTGATATCAAGGCGCATGACTTTTTCAAAATTCTCTTTCCAAGCTGTAAATATACCCGCACTCCTTCTCACAACGACCAAACCAGAATTCCAGTAAGCTCTAATCCTTTTTTTACCAATTGGTGTTTCAACAAATAGCTCATGTTTTACCCCCAGCACTTCATATAATTTTTGCCAGTACCATTCTTGAGAGTCTCGAAAACCTGTAGAACCAATTCCTTGACCATACTCAGGACGTAAACGAACGTTGCAATTAATAGGCAACAAAAACTCTTTTGGTGCAGAAAAAAAGCATTTGTCACTGTCTAGAAAAACTAATATTTCTGCATCAATATTTTGTTCTGCATAGGCACATACCAGGGGCTTATTTGCTAAATAATATTCATGGAATTCTTGATTAATAGGGACTTGTTGATGATTTACCTGCAACGCTTCAAATGCTTTTTGGGTTTGCTTTGATATTGGCTCACCTACTCTAGGATGAAAACTATATATAGGTGTATCTTTCAATTTTCCACAGAACTTACGAATACTTTCTGCAAGCATTAAAGACTGAGCTTCTAAGCGCCCAGGTTCTGTACAAATTATAAAAGCTATAGGTATTGACATATTATGAAGTATTTACTTATTTACTAAATTTAGTTACTAAATGGAGATTTTTTGGCTACCATCAATATTTCCTCAAATAAAGCTGAATAACGACGTGCTTGAAGTTCTATGGTGAATTCTTGTTCTGCTTTCTTGCGAGCATAGAATGACAGTTTTTCTAACCTCTGCTCATTTTCAAGTATCCAGGCAATTCCTTTGGCGAAATCGTCAACTTCATAAGGGTTAGCTAAATAGCCATTTTGCTGATGATCGACAATATCTTTTAAGCCAGTAGAATTAAATGCAACAACTGGAGTACCGCAAGCAAGTGATTCAGAAGCTGTCTGTCCAAAAGATTCTTGCAGAGATGGCACAAGCATCACATCAGCTGCCGAGTAAACAGTTACTAAAGATAAATCATCATATAAATGCCCTAAATAGTATGTTTTAAAGCCTAAATCAGGTGGATTCTCCGGTTGAGATGCCCCAAAAATAACCACTTCAAAGTTATCCTTCCATCCGGCCTTACTCAATTTTTGTAGAGCTGGCTGCAACAAATGAAATCCTTTATTTCGATCGCTTGTTGCTTCTATGGCTCCAAAGAGAATCAGCTTCTTATCTTGAGGTAACTTCAGTATTTCTCGTGCAAAATATTGATTAATAGGTCGATATTTTTGAGTATCCAATCCGTGAGGAATCACCTCAATTCGCAAATTCTGGAACAAAGAACTGGAACGAGCACACTCTGCTAACCAAGAACTTGGGGAAACCAGAGTTAAATTAATATTTTTCCAAGCTTTTACTTTACGCCGCCATACCCAACGCGATAAATCCCACTCATTCATACTGTTGAGTTGAGGGCAAGCTCCACAGGATACTTTGTAGCGATCGCATTCTCCAATAACGTGGCACCCTCCAGTAAACCCCCACATATCATGGAGAGTCCAAACTAGAGGACGCTTTAGCTTAGAGAACGTTTCTATTTGCATAAAAGCTCCGCTAATCCAATGCAAATTGATTATATCTGGATTAATCTGAGCAACTTTAGAAATAACTCTATCTGGCAACCATTGAATAAAAAATGGAGTATTTTTCTTTTGAGTATAAAGCTTTAATGGTAGGCTTTCAAATGTCAATTTGGCTTTGGCGATGCCTTGAAACAGTCTAATTTTAGGGGCAATTACTGTTTTATCATTACTAGATTTTTCCTGAACTAGCATTTGTGACTGTAGTCCTATATCTTGCAAACCTGTGTGCAAACGATAGGCAGCCCTTGCAGCACCTCCACCAATATCGTGAGTATTAAGATGTAAAACTTTCATTTTTTTTAATTTCGTAATTATTAACTAAAACATTTTTATGATTTCGTTCATATTCAAGAGTCAAAGATAGAGACGTAGTGACATACATTAACCAATTCCAACTAGGAGTTAATAATCTTGCTTCTGAAAAATTGACTATTACAATGATAATTAGCATCTGCATTGGCCAATAATCTTCCGGCTTTTTAGCAACAGAAATAATTCGAGTTAATGCCATTGCAAAGAACCGAAAAAAGCCTGCTGCAAAAATCAAAAACCCTAAAAATCCTAATTCTAACAATAGTTCTAAAAAGCCATTATGAGCATTGCTTGCCCAATCATAAGTAGCTCTTAAATTAGATGCAGAAGTACTAGTCCAAAATCCAGAAAATCCATAACCTAGCCAGGGTCTTTCCCAAATCTTGGACATCACTAGCTCCCAGAGATCGGAACGTCCATTAAAGGTAAGGTCTTTGCCGGAAGTACCAACTACAGTATCGATATTATTGATAAGTAATATTAAACCGATAATTAGTAACATTAAAGTCGAAGTAATTAGAATAACTTGTAATTTATAATTAGTTTTTTGAAATGATTTATAGACAGGTAAAAGTAATATCATTGTTAATATAATCGTCAGAGATGTTGTGGAACGTGAGAGAATAATTAGACATATAGATATCCCACATATTCCCCACATCAACCAGCGATATCGATTGCTACTAAGAGCAAGGTGTAGAAAAACTCCTACGCTCCAAGCCATCATGTATCCTAATTCATTTTTATGACCATAGATTCCACTCCACATACCTATTAATTCAGGTGATTGATGAATATAACCTGGTATCAATGCAGAAAATATCATAGATAATAATGCAGATGTACCAAGCGCCCAAGCGATTAATCTCATTTGTTCGCGGAGAGAATAACGCATTGCCAAATAGATTGCCAGAAAATATAGTCGGATTAAACCTCTCATATAAGTAAGACTAGAACTTAAGTCTCCTGACCATAAAAGAGAAAATATAACTATTGTTATCAAAAGAAACTGTAATGGACTTTTAGTAATTACATAAAGAAAACCTTTCCAGTATAAAAGTAGGAAATAAAACAGAATTAAATATGAAACTATATTGAATATAGTATCTAGCTTATCGCCTCCAAGGGTAGATATAGAAATTTCTTGTGCAGGGTGTATGGTCAATGCCCCTACAGTAATGAGTAATAGTAAGACAGTTAGTATTTTTTCTGTTAATTTTACCTTAATTTCTGACATTTCATCTGTCTATTAATTTACTAGATAGGTTACTATTTTTTGACTGTTGAATAATTTAATTTTTTCTTCAATTCTTCTTTAAAAATATCCAATGCAGTTGCTTTATAGACTGTTTTCTGCGTAAAAATATCTGCCTCTATATTCCTAACAATAAACGGTGGATGCTTTAAGGGAAACTCTATTGCTTCCATTGACATATTAATGAAAGAAAATTCTTGCTTGGAATTGAAATGAGTTGCGTCTGCACCAACACCAACATTAGAAATTAAATTGACATTGGGAATAATGCTTAAGCTACCTTGCATCCAGCAAGCAAATGTCCATTGATAATCCCAAGTTATACCTGTAGGATTGTTATAAATAGACTGAAATATTCGTCGCCAATAATTTACTGCTTTTGTATCTATAAGAATGTCATGTAAAAGGTTTTCTGCTTGCACCTCTTTCCAGAGTTTCATAGTCAAATCATAATGTTGCCAAGCACGTCTCCAACTTGCCCAACCCCAGCAGTGGTTATAACGAGAAAAGTAGTAACTGTAATTTGTGCGTTTTCGTCCAAATTGAACATTTTGAGCAGATATGGTGCCGATTCTAGTATCATATCTATATTTTTCCAGTAGTTCTTCACTAAATCTGAAAAAAGTCTGGTGAGGGATACAATCATCTTCTAAAATAATTGTTTCTTCAACATTATTAAATACCCAATTTAAACCACTAGATACTCGTTTCGCACAACCTAAGTTGATATCAGCATAATTCTTAATAACTTCACATTCCCAATCAACTCTCTCAATAATTGCCCTAGTTTCTTCACACTTTTCTGCCTCACCTTCGCGGTTGCTGCGGGGGCCATCTGCAATGACAAAAAGCTTTTTTGGCTTGGCTTGGCGAATAGCTTCAAAAACTTTCTCTGTTTTTTGTGAGCGATTGAAAATAATAAAAGTTACTGGTGTTTGCATATTTGATTAATTTGGCTAATGTTAATTGATATATAAAGGTGAAAGATAAATAATAATCAAAATTTATAAAAAGGAAGTAGGGATCTCATCTGAATTTTAAATATTTTTTGTGTTCTTTTATCAAACGCATTGCATAGAAAGGCAGCAGAAGCTTGAGATATTATTGTTGCGATCGCAGCACCAAAACCTGCATATTTAGGAATAAACAATAAGTTAAGAATAATATTCAATATTGCCCCAAATAAAGTTTTACCTAAAGAAACATGATTCAAACTTTCAGCAATAAACCACGGTGATGTTGCAAGACCCATAAATACAAACAAAGAAGTCCAAATATGAACTGCTAATATTGGTCCTGCTTGTGCATACCCACTTCCAAACATCACCATAATTATTTTGTCAGATAGAAATGTCATTGGCAGAGCAATTGCAAAAGATATATATGTGAGGAGACGAAGTAATTGTCCTATTCGCTGATAATAAAGACTTTCTGATTTTTCCTTAGCTGCGTAAATTGATGGACCAACCGAAGAGACAATAGCCGCCGGGATAAAATACCAAATTTCAGAAACACGAACCGCAGCAGAATAAATTCCAACCTCCTTATCTCCAATCATTTGACCTAGCATTACCTGATCGATTCTCATAAAAATCATGATGGCGAACCCCGAAAAAATCAGAGGTAAGCTCTCTTTCAAAAGAATTTTTGCAGCAGTAAAGTTCCAACGCCATAACCACACTGAGGTACCTCTGGCTTGGTAAACAATCAGCAAGCCAATTGCACTCATTGCAAATTCTGCTAATGTTACCCAGGCAAAGGCTAACAATGGTGCTTTTGTTAAAATTAGTGCTATTTTGATGAGAGTATTTAGCAGAAAAGCTATATTTTTAGCGATTACACTGTATTTTGACTGCACCTGTGATTGAAACCACAATTCAATAGTATCAGCCGCCCTAAAAATCCCTGCCATTCCTAAAATTGCAACTAGCCATATCTTCAGTGTTTCATGCTCACCTAAGAAGAACATACTGCCAACCGCCAATAAGACAGAGGCAATTCCACCGAGCAACTTTAGCCAAAAAGTGGTTCCTAAAATTTCCTCTTTGTTTGATGATTGACGGACAATATGGCGAACTACTACATCGTCTAGTCCAAGAGTAAAAATCGGACTAAATAAGCTAACAAAGGCTAAAACATAGTTAAATAGACCATACTGCTGTACCCCTAAATAGCGTGCTACCCATACTCCTACCACCAAACTTGCACCCATACGGAGAATGCGGTCAGCAAACAACCAACCTGTATTAGCAATAATTGCACGTAACCTAGAACGAGATTTTAATTGTGATAAGCTTTTAAGTCTTAATTTACTTAGCATTACTTTGTTTAACCATGTGACACTCTTTATCAAAATATGCAAATTTTACTAGCTTGCTAAATTCACCAAATAGATTGAGTTAGATTAGTATTTTACATAATCATTAATTACCTACTATTTTTTAATTTCCCAGCCATCAAAATTTTTAAAAAGTAGTTAAATAACAAAATCATGCCCTTAATTTTCCAATAAAAATTAGGCTCAAACAAAAATACTATTTTCAAATATGAAATAAAATCTTGAAGGTTTGGGCATGGTATTGTTTTTAGCTCATCAAGAGAGGTGAAAGCCAATAATAATGGTAGGCTAAAATTATTTTTTTTAATGATGTAATTAAATAAAGAATTGCGTTTCCAAAATCTTTTATATTCATAGTTTTTGTCTATATCTAAAAAGCTCTTATTATGATACTGATTATTCTGATGTATTCTATACATCACTAAAGGATTAGACATATAAAACTTTTTAGCCCCTACCAAAGAGGCTCCCCATACCAGGCAGTCATCAGCCCTTACACGCCAATCTTCTGTCTTTGGAATAGGTAAAAATTTTCTAATTATTTCTCGACGTATTGACAATGTTGAAGTTATGGAGCCAATCCATTCACCATTGCATAAAGTTCGGATTACTGAATAACCCAAATCTAAATCAACTGCATCAGCTTGAAATATTCCTTCTTCTGCCCCAAATTTTTTATATGCACAAAATAGGAAGTCACATTCACTACGTCTCTTATAAAAATTTAGGGCAGTTTCTAAATATTGAGGTTCATAAATATCATCGGCATCTAAAAAAAATATAATCTCTCCAGTCGCAGCTAAAAAACCTTCGTTAAAGGATGATAATTGTCCTTGATTTTTTTCTTTGAAGATACATTTAACATTCTCTCTTTGAGTAAATCTAGCAAGGAGTTCCGCAGAATTATCTGTTGATGCGTCATCAACAACAATAATCTCATCAAATTTAACCGTTTGATTTAAAGCACTATCAATTGCGTCTGAAACAAATTCAGCATAATTGTAGTTATTAATTAAACAAGATGTTTTGATTTTGTGTTTATCCATATAGAAATGCTTCCCAAATGCAAAAAAAATAAATTAAGATACTGGTAGTGATATTTATACGATTAATGCTCTTTGGTAAATTTGGTTAAACTGCTAGATACTAAATCTTCTTTAATTTGTCTTTTTTTGCTTTCAGGCAAATAATTATTAGACTCATTTTTAATATTCACACCATTAATGACTATCCCTAACACCTTCTGACCTGACTGATTTAAAAATTCTTTAGCTGCATTGGCACTGTTCAAATCAACTACTCCAGGGCGGACGACTAATAGGATACCGTCAGTGAGGGTGCTTAAAACAGCAGCATCTGCTATTCCTGAAAGAGGTGGCGTATCAAAAATAACTAAATCGTAATCTCTACTAAAGTTACTTATCAATGTTGCCATCCGTTGAGAATCTAGCAGTGCTACTGGATTGGGAGGCAAAACTCCAGAAGTAAGAACTTCTAGATTAGGCATCACTTCTTGAACAACTGCATCTAAAGAAACTTGACCAACAATGACATTACTTAATCCAACTGTATTGTTTAGACCCCAGACATGATGCTGTATGGGATTACGCATATCTGCATCCACGAGTAAAACTCGACGACCCGCTTGAGCCATTGTCACAGCTAAATTTGCAGATACATCAGACTTTCCTTCTTTACCAACAGAACTGGTGATTACAACGCTTTTGAGCGGTTTATCAGAACAGAGGAACTTCAAGTTTACTTGGAGTATTTGGTAGGCGTTACCAAGAGGGAAATAAGGAATATCTCTGCCAATAATTTTGGGAATAGGTCTATCAATTCCTGCTATGGAAGAATGAGTTTTAGGATTTTTGCTCTGTGTAGGAATTACTCCTAAAACAGTGTATTTCAAGACTTCTTTAGCCTCTTTAACTGTCTTCACTGAGCGGTCTATCAAGTCTAAACTAAAGGCGACAATGATACCCAAGAAAAGACCAACTGCTCCTCCACCAACAATAAACAGGATTTTGCGAGGCCCTTCTGCTTTATCGGGGACTAAAGCTAGAGAAATGACACGAGCATTAGGAATCTTTTGGTTCTGTGCAATATCAATTTCTTGGCGTTTCTTTAAGAGGGTTTCGTAAGTCGTTTGAGCTGCTTGCAGTTTCCGTTCTAGCTCTCGTTGAGTCTGTTCTAGTCTTGGCAAATTATTTGCTCGTTTGATGTAAGCATCTTGCTGTCGCAAGAGGGTGGCAATTTGTCTTTCTAGACCAACGCGTTCTGCTTGAGCGCGAGTAATATCTGCAATTAAGCTTTGGCGCAGTTGCCCAAGCTGTAAACTTCCCTCTGTTATCTGGGCTGTCCCAGCGACTTGTCCTGTCCGCTCTTTCAACAAGTTCTTAAGAGCTACGACTTTTTCTTCTAAGCTAGTAATTGTAGGGTGTTCAGGTGAAAAACGAGTCCGCTCTATTGCTAGTTGACTTTCCGTTTCTTGGAGTTGGATAAGCACTTTTTGAACCCCAGGCGCTTGACTCAAGTCAGATGCGATTACACCTTGACGTGAATCTAACTGAGCTTCACTGCCTAACTGTTGTAAACGACCTTTGACATCATCTAGTTGAGCTTGAGCTTGAGAAATTTGATTTCCTAGCTTAGAAATTGTGTCGACTGCTGCGGTTGCTTCTTGTTGGAGGACAACAACTTTATTTTGTTCTTTAAATACCCGCAGTTTTGATTCAGCTCTTCTGACGACTTCCTCAGCTTTGGGTACTTCTGTTACAAGAACCCCTTTGGCTGTCCGTGCTTCATCCTGATTAGCCTGGATATTTAAATCGATATAACTTTTGATAACTTCATTGACGATTTTGGCAGCCAGTTCAGGATCGTTGTTTTTATAAGAAATTTGTACAACATCAGTACCTTTAATTCCTTCTATTTTTAGTTGGGCCGCTAAGTCGCGAATCGACAGCATTTTGCCTTTCTTATCTTTAAGGTTGAGGGTATTAATTGTTCTGTCAATAACTGGATTTGAGCCAATAACTCTCACCTGGGTTTCCAGGGGATTGTCGTTTATATTCAAAGCTTCCAAGCGTCCTATGTCGTCCGGTAAACCAGTGAGTGAGGAAGATCGATTTGTTTTAATCATCAAACTTCCTTCTGCCTTGTATGAGGGTTTTAGTGAAAAGGCATACAAGCATCCAAAGGTAACAGCTATGCTAAAAATTCCGACTAGAGGTAGCCAACGCCGTTGAATAACTTCTAAGTATTTCTGAATATTTACTTCTTCAAACTGTGGTAAAGATTCCATCGTCATAATAAAAAAGTTTTAAAATAATGACTATTTGTATTTGTAGTAGATTTTCCTCGGTATTTCAGCGCAACAGTACTATAGATTACTTCGTATTGCTAATGTTAGCTGTATCATATTGATGATTTTGTTAATGTTTAATTGTTTTAAAACCAAAGTATTGTCGGATATACTTTTTTACGGAATATATTCAATAAACTACGCACAACCTGTTTGATGCATATATATTAGATAGCTTAACAAGTAGCGATTGTAACTTACAGGGATTTATACTATCCTGATAGAAACAACAGGATAATTTATAATTTTCTTCGTAATTTATTTAACCAGTGTTCTTTTGTTTGGTTCACTCACGTTTGTTTTGATACTGATGTAATTATTGATTAGTAATCTAACATTCAATATCATATTATGTAAGAACACTTAATTGAAGAACTTTACAAAAAATTCATATAATATGCCAGTATATTCCCTGCATATTAGCTAATTTTGAAAAGATGAGAGGAATTAATACCTTAAGGGTAAGGAATATAAAATTTTGCCAGCCTACAAGCAATGTAAGGACTTCAGAGGTAGGCTTTTCGTAGTGAAAAAAGACGATTGGAAAGATTGTATGGATATTTACGTAAGCTTTTTAAAAGTTTTCAGCAACAATTAATTCTTACTTTGAATAACAGTAATTTTGGTAATTATCCAGGATTGGCAATACTAAGATTATGTGAGTTGAGTATTGAAGTTGTAATAAGTCGTACTCAGTTCAATTTGCCCAGAGTAATGAAGGTTTTTTGATGTGGCTTGAGGTGTGAAAATTACAACACAGTTCCATCCTTGGGTTTATATCCCAATATTTTAGGTTTACCTGTAAACTTGCAATCACCTTGGTTATATTCTGCTATGGATGCAAAATGCCCCTTCCAAGATTTATGTAACAGTTTAGATTTTGTCTTATCTGTGTAACTGTATGGTAACACGCTTCAGAGATAAACGGCTAGTAATACGGGTAACGAAATATTAATTAGTACAGTTACAACGAGAAATAGATAACAGGGTAGTGTCAAATTCAGATGTGTTAGAGGGAGGATGGATTGTTTAACTACCCTCTTCTGGATAAAAGTCTATGTACACTTAGACTCCACTATATTTTTAATGAAGTTTAGCCATACTCCATAGTACCTGTGTTAATCTGAAGTACTCAAACTAGACTGCTATTTTTGGGTGTTTGTGTCTAGCGAATTGTAATTATTAGACTGAACATTAAGAGATTGAATTATGAAATCCTCTTTTATCACCTTAGTGGTTGTAATTAGCACACTCTTCCTACCTCAGAGTGTCTATGCTAACCAAGAGAATATTCCCATTGTAACAGTTGATGCTGATGCTCCAGAGGAGCCGTTTCACGATCGCAATCAGGCTGGAGTTTTATTGACGGAACCAGCGACGATTACCACTACATGGAGTAATTTTACAGGACAGACCAATAATCCCAAACAAACTGCTGAATCAGTTTCGCTAGTGCAGGAGCGAGGATGCCAAAAGATGAGTCCGCTTGAGTTCATCAATAATCCAGACGCTTTCTTTAAGGAATGTCAGAAGCCAACAAATACCCAAAGTTCTCAAACTACTGAACCAATTGAGTATTTTAAGGTTCCTAAACTCGATTCTGGTATTAGTGTGACAGTTACTAAATTTTGATATAGGGGATTTTTTGGGCCAGAGATAACTAATTTTTGGTAGTGTAATTTATCTAAATAATTTACGCTCAAACATGGATGATATATTTATGTTGGCTGCTTTAGCTCAAAGCAAAAAAGCTTTGCCGGAATGTTTGCCAAACCCACCAGTAGGTTGTGTAATCGTAGAGACCCAAGAGATAGTAGCTCAAGGGTACACGCAAGCACCAGGAAAACACCATGCTGAGGCTGACGCACTTAAACAGATTCAAGGCAAAGCTTTCAAGTTTTTGAAAATGTATGTAACCCTTGAACCTTGTTCTTTTCATGGACGCACACCTGCATGTGCTTTAGCGATCGCAGAAGATTGTCGTATACATGAAATATATGTATCTCTACTTGATCCAGACCCCCGCAATAATGGTCAAGGATTAGACATTCTCAGGAAGGCAGGTAAGACAGTCTATGTCGGGTTATGCGCCAATGAAGTCAATACTTTTCTTAACCAATATCTACTAAGTGATGCTTGAAGATTGTGGTTGAAATTGCAACCTAGTATTATTTTCTTGAAAATCTTTGCGACAAGTCAATCATCTATCTTGATTGATGAATATGTAATTGTGTCAATGAGGTGAGAAAGCTTCAAGATGTTGTCTCCTTAAGAGTCTTCGATGATTTCCGACTGATTGGATAAGTGGAGAATCTTGTTGTAAGTATGTTATGCAAGAATCAACTACCCACCTCTAAACGTAAATCTTTTCGTTTCCATAAGATATTAGTAGCGATCGCAGGTGCTACTGTCTTGCCAAGTACTATCCTTGGTGCTAGTGTTACCACTGTTACTACTTTTATTCCCAAAAATGTTTCCAAGAGCAATCAAATTGATGATACCGCATTCAATGCAGATGTCTGCGTGCAGTATGACACAAGTACAATTGTCACAAATACCTGCGTCTTCGTCATCCTAAATCCCTAATTATAAGTATTGAACCGGACTCCTGAAGGAAGCTGTTTTTGAGCAGGAGAAGTGCATTCGTTTATATTTCAAAATCGGCTGCTATGTACTTGGCTTGAGATCGTTTTATTATCTAATAAAAAATAGAACTAAAAAAAGAATATTTTATATTTAATTATTTTCACTTAATGGCAATCACATAGATGTATATCCAGACTATGAGAATTTTAAAACAATTGTGATTTGATAATTCAGAATTGTGTTGGTATTTACTGTTAGTGATTTATCTTGTGGAGATGAAATCGTTGCTTGGTCAAGGTTTCATTTTTTCGTTAACTCCATTGGAGAATTTAAGTAGACATAATTGTGTTTGAAAATATGCAATTTTTCAGAATAAAATAGTGGGATTATTTCAAAGGATATAGTGATAATACTTTAGGGGAATTGATTTGTGACTGGTGATAATGTTAGTATTATGGGGTGGGTTGATTTTGGGTTTATTATCTCCAACAATTGACTTGTAATGTATCATAGACCAGAATTCATCAGTATTGCCAATTGATTGATTAGCAGTGTGAAATGGTTGTGGGTCTGAATATCTAGACTTGATACCACTAAATTGATGAGGTTACAGAGGAGCAAATAACCATGAGCAACTTAACATCTCCACCTACCGAAGTTCAAAAAACGAAGAAAAAAAGTTTAGCCGCAGATAAAAAACCTCGAGCTACAGATGATATTGTGCGTAGTTATCTGCAAGAGATCGGGCGTGTAGATTTGTTGACTCGCGAACAAGAGGTTATTTTTGCCCAACAAGTGCAGCTGATGATGAATTTACTAGCTGCTAAAGAAGAATTAGCTGTGAAATTAGACCACGAACCCACACTGCAAGAATGGGCAGATCGAGTGGAGTTAGGCGCTGAGGTGCTAGAGCTACAGTTAAGTCAGGGCCACCAAGCCAAGCAGAAAATGATTCAGGCTAATCTCCGGTTAGTGGTAGCAGTGGCTAAGAAATACCAGCATCGCAATCTGGAATTTATGGATCTAATTCAAGAAGGTACTTTGGGTTTAGAGCGAGGGGTGGATAAATTTGATCCTGCTCTTGGCTATAAGTTTTCTACCTACGCTTACTGGTGGATTCGTCAAGGAATCACGCGAGCGATCGCTCAACAAGGACGGACAATTCGTTTACCGATCCATGTCTTTGAGAAACTGAACAAAATTAAACGGGTACAGCGAGAATTATCTCAACAGCTAGGTCGCGTTCCTACTACTGCTGAAATTGCTAATGCGTTATCTTTGACACCTAGCCAAGTTAGAGAGTGTTTATACTTGGCTCGTCAACCTTTCTCGCTAGAGGCGCGAGTTGGTGAACAACAAGATACAGAATTGCAGGACATCCTAGAGGATGACGGCCCTTCTCCTGAAGACTATGCTGTTGAAGAATCTCTCCACCAAGACTTACAAGACTTGTTGGCAAAGTTGTCTCCGCAACAGCGAGAAATATTAACCCTGCGATTTGGTCTGACTGATGGCTATGAACTTTCTTTAGCACAGATTGGCGATCGCATGGGTATTAGTCGAGAACGGGTACGTCAGATTGAGCAAAAAGCTCTCAGTCTCCTCCGACGACAAAAGGAACAAGTACGTAGTTATTTAGCTAGCTGAGGTTATTTTTCCACAATTTAGAGCAATAAAATTTGGTCATTTTGGGGGAAAATAAACCTAAGCAATCTCTATCAAAGATTTGATATGGGCACATCAAAGACAGTGCAACAATTGCAAGCGCAATGGGTGAGTTCTGAAAACTTTCGGCGTTATGGACAAGTAATTTTTGCTAGTCTTGATGGCAAAGGTTACGATGTGGAAGATGCCCAGTTAAACCTGCAAAACGGGATTCCACGATTTTATATCATGCGGTTGGAGAAGAGAGGGCGAAAGTTTCACAAAATTACTCGCCATGTACAATGCACTCAATGTCTGGGTTCTTTGGAAGGCAAGGATTGGTTAATTGCTGTTTGTCCTCCTCATAATGATGTGAATGAACCAGTACTAGAAGAGATTGCTGCTTTCCGCATTCCGGGAAATTGTTTTATCAAGCTACATGAGGGTACATGGCACGCTGGCCCCCATTTTGACCATGAAGCTGTGGATTTTTATAATTTGGAATTAGCTGATACAAATGTCGTGGATCATTTCACTCATGATTTTTTTAAGAGCCATCAATTAGAGTTTGAGATGGTTTCATAAATGTGGTTCTCTTAGTACTTGCGATCGCTTCTTGTTTCACTTTCAGAGTATTTGGCAATAAATCTAGAATAGTTGCAGTGCATCTTCTATTCGCCAACTTTCTCATCAAAGGAGTTGGCGATTAGGGCTTTCAAAGCCAATTACCGATCGCAATCATTGGTGCCCAATACGCAGGATTGTCATAGCTGGGATTCATTCCCTCAGATGATAATTTCTTAGCATGAATCATTCTAATTTGAGCTTGTTGCAATGCCTCCGCAATACTCATGCCAGCGTTGCGATAGTTGCTGTAAAATGTTTTGACTAGTTCGGATGTTGATTGATCGCTGACACTCCACAAAGATGCGATCGCACTTTTAACCCCAACTTGCAATGCAACTCCAGCTAATCCTAGTGTGGCCCGATCGTCGCCAACTGCGGTTTCACATGCAGTCAATGTGAGTAATTCGACGCTATCCGATTTGCTGGTGAGGTTTCGCAGTGAGTTTTCTAATTGACTAATGGTAAGTTTTTGGTTTTTGCCTGTGACAATGAAGGTGTCTTCAGGAATGATCCCAAATTGGGCATGGCTAGCTATGTGAACAATAGGATATGTGGTTTTGTCAAGTGTTTTCTCAAAATTTTCAGGGGAAAAGTTTTCATCAATGAGGTCGGTATGATTAGGAAATATACTTTTAACTGCGCTAACTTCATTGGGAACAGCAAGAAGTTGATCAAAAGTCTTCCCGTCAATTGTGGCTTTTTCAGTTAAACCCAAAATTAATGCTTTTTGTGTACTGCGATTGCGGGCTTTGGGTGTGGTAAGTCGTAAACTGGGGGTTGTGGCAATTGCATAAGTTTCGACTAAATATTTCTGTTGTTGGCTGTCGTAAAGTGCTGCCATTGGAACACTACGCAAAAATCCATCCTGAATAAACACCAAGGTTTTGACTTTCTCCGGCTTGATATCCTCAGCAAAGGGGCGAATTATCCAATCATAAAGCTGTGCCGCAGTTGTTGTATCGTAGTTAAATTCTTCTTGTCCTTTAACTAATTCTGTGCGAAACTCGGCAATTTTTTGCTGTAGGATGTTGCTGCTAACTATTTTACCTTGTTGATTGGGGTCTTCAATCCACTTAAATTTAGTGGCCTGATTGGGTAATTGCAATAACATCCCAGTTTTGCCTTCTAAAATTATGGAACTCAAAAACCCAGTATTCTTAAAAGCTACACTATTATCCTTGAGGAGTTCTCCCACCTGTTTGGGATTCAAGGCACTTAAAATGCAATCATTACCAAAATAATTCTGTAATTCTGCTAGTTTCAAAGCATCGATGGTTTTAACTACTTCTGATAATTCCTTGGCGCGTCGTTCATCGGCGATTGCACCAACTCCTAGCAAATCGAGCCGTGACTGTGCCAAGGTACGGTACAATGGTTGCACAACATCGCGGAAGTCAAACTGTAGATCTCGTTCGGCGGTTAAAATATCGCTGCGGATATCTTCGAGGGTATCAAATGCTCGTTGATAGGATGCGATCGCTTCTTCTTTTCGATTCTGTCGATCTAAAATTCGTCCTGCTTGCCACTCCCACAAATACAAGCTATCTTTGGCACTCAACTTATTATCTGCTGCTACTATTGCAGTTTGAGTATATTTTAATGCTTCTATTTCTTGCTTTGGTTGGCACTCCCAGAAATGACCCAAAGCGCCGTTAGAATAGGAAAGTAGACGATTATCTTGTAATTTTTGACTTGCTGATACTGAATTTTGTAGCAAGCTTAATACATCTGCATTGGGTAAAATAAATTTATTTGGACAGTAAGTAAAAGGTGAAGTTCCTTTAGCATCTGATTGCAAGTATGCTAAATCAATTGCCCCATAGACTTTTGTCGCTGAATCGGGTAAGAGTTCAAGAACCTTCAAAGCATCGTTAACGGTTTGGCTAAACTCCTGATCGTTAATAACTTTGTTCTTATTGGTCTGGGAACCCAACTGAATTAAATTTAACAATCCTCGCATCTCTGCTAAAGTTTGTTTTTGGTCGCTGGCAAGTTTTGCACTTTTCTGAAAATATTGATGAGCTTGGTTATAGTCTTCTATAGACTGTTGAGTAAATTCATTTTCTTTACTATAAATACCAGCTTTATTTGCCGAATCTGCTTGTAACTCTCGCAATTGAGCGCGACTTTTGTAAGCATTACCCAAACTATTTAACACCAAAAAGTCATAAGCTGGATAAATTTGTTGTGCTACGTGCAAATATTTAATGGCTTGGTCATAATTGCCGATTAAGCGATATGCTTCACCGAGAAGGCCCAATGCTGCAACTTGACCGATTTTGTCGTTGTATTTGGTGGCGATTTGTGTAGCACTGTCTAGAGTGCATTCTATTTTTTGACTTTTATCGGCTAGTTGACCACATAAAAGTGCGATCGCTTTGCGGGGTTGTCCCAAATTGCTGTAAACTTGGGCTAGTTCTGACTTCATACGTCCAACTTGCTGGATATTTGCTACACCGCCATAGTCACGAATTGCTGCTAATAAGGATGCGATCGCTGCTTTATTTTCTCCTATTTGTTGGTAAGCACGCGCCAAATTTTCATTTACAACCGCCGTAGCTGAAGGATTATTTTTATACTGATTTAATGCATTTTCCCAGTGTTTTACCGCATTGTGAAAATTTCCGGCATCATAGTCTTTAATTCCTTGTTCAACTAATGCGGTCACATTTGGAGTTTGTGCAGATACGACTTGTCCAAACAAAAGATATGTTAGTAAAGTTGTCAAAAATAATACTTTAATAAATCTATGATGCAGATTTGGTTTTTGGTGTTGCTGAGTAGAGAAATAAATTAGCCTCTTGCAGAGATTTCCAACCTTCAGCAACATCTGCATCCACCAACGCGCAGAGAATAATATTTTAAGATATTTACTTTTAGCTTTCATATTTTTCCACATAGATAAAATGTTTATTTAGCTTTTATTGTTTAAATTACCAGAAATCAGCAGAAAAAACTGAAATTTTGAAAAGTGTGCAGTTTTCTGCAATTTATCTAAAATAGCAAGAAGATTCAGATCGTGGTAGTCAGAGCCTATTTATAAAGTAAATATAAGCAGGTTTAATTATTTATTATGCAGGCAATTTTTTGGAGTGTAGCAGAAGTCGCCCAAAGAACCAAACATTCTTTTAAATAACCTTTACCAGTGAGGATTTGCCATTATTAATGCTTCTGCTTCTGAACTATTTAATGGAACTGAGAAAAAATGTCCCTGACCATATTCACATTTCAACTTTCTTAGAAATGCTAGTTGCTCTTTTGTCTCTACTCCTTCGGCTAGAACATCCACACCCAACTTGTGCGCTAATGTGGCAATTATTTCAATAATTTCTAAATTCTTTTTATTTGCGTTCATCAAGCTGATGAAAGAACGGTCAATCTTCAACACACTAATTGGAAAGTTATAAAGACGACTTAATGAGGAGTACCCTGTACCAAAGTCATCAATTGATAACTTAATACCCATCTCTCGAAGTTGTAAAAATGTAGCAGTTACCTTGTCGCCATTTGCCACAATTACGCTTTCAGTAATTTCTAGTGTTAGCGTGTCAGCATCAAGACCAGTTGAGTGTAAAATTTGCCCAATCTGCTCAATCAAATCTGGCTGGGAAAATTGCTTGAGTGAGAGATTGACACTTATTTTTTCTAGCAAGTTGGAATCATGGCACATCCGCCAAGCTTGCATTTGGCGGCAAGCTTCATGCAACACCCATTTGCCAATGGAGAAAATTAGTCCAGTTTCTTCTGCTAGGGAAATAAAATCTGCTGGATTAAGCAAACCACGCTCTGGATGCTGCCAGCGCAACAGAGCCTCAAAACCCAAAATAGAGCCTTTGGTGAGCGAAACAATCGGTTGATAATAAACTCGAAACTCTAGGCGTTCAATTGCTCGGCGTAAATCGGTTTCTAACTGCAATTTCGCCAGAGCATTAGCATACATATCTGAGTTGAATAGTTTATAACGCGCTCTACCTTGCACCTTAGCTTGGTACATTGCTGTATCTGCATCCCTCAATACTTCTTCTGGATGTTTATAATCTAGTGTCGAACTCAAGGCAATACCAATACTTGCTGTTATGAACACTTCTTGTCCTTCAAGCTCAAACGGTAATGCCAGTTCTTGTTGAATTCGTTCAGCTACAGTGATGACATCTGACACATCTTGGATTCCCTCAAGCAGAATTGTAAATTCGTCTCCCCCAAGGCGTGCAGCTGTATCTATAGAACGTACACATACTTGTAGCCTACTTGCAGTAGCAAGCAGTAATTGATCTCCATTTAGGTGTCCAAGACTGTCATTGATCACTTTAAATCGATCTAGGTCGATAAATAGCACAGCAAATAAATAATTTGAATGCCGTTTTGAATAATTTATTGCATGGCTTAGGCGGTTCATAAATGCAGCGCGGTTTGCCAGACCTGTCAGTATATCGTAAAACGCCAGGTGCAGCAGTTGTGACTCGGCTCGTTTCCGCTCTGTAATTTCAGTTAGCAATTTTTGATTTGCTTTTACCAGTTCCGCTGTCCGTTCTGCTACTCGTATTTCTAACTCATCGTAAGCTTGATGCAACATTTCTTCAGTTTTTTTGCGTTCACTGATGTTGCACAACAGCCAACGCCAGCCAACCTGTTTCCCTTGTAATTTGTACACCGCAGATGCTTTAACCATCGCGGGGAAAGGCTTTCCACCCCGTGGTTGTAGGTTAAGTTCCCAATTCAGTAGCTCTTGAAAATTGTTCATCTGAGAGCAAAAGAACTGACGGTCTTGTTGAGCAATAAATAGAATTAATGGTTTACCTACTAGATACTTTTGGTTGACACCCAGTAAGGTTGCTGCTGCATGGTTAGCCTCTTGGATTGTACCTACGATATTAGTTACCAAGTAACCATCTGGGGCGAACTCAAACAAATCTTGGTAACGCTGGCGCTCTTTCTCTACTTCGGCTCGTGTTACCTTTAATTCTTCAGAGGCTGTCAATAATTCTTCTATTGCGGTGTTAAGTTCCTCGAAAGCCTCTGTTATGATCTCCTGTTCTGAGTTTGGCTTAGTTGTATCGCATTGCAATAGTTTCTGTATCTGTGAGTGCAATTTTTCTATCTGTTGGCTAAATACATCCACGTTCATATTGCTCATTAGAGGATGTTTTAAAAAGGTCTTTTGCTTCCACAGTTAGCACAGAAAGGTATCTCAGTTCTAGGTAAAATCTTGATTTTTTATTGCAGTTAAGCCAAATCAGAACTACAAAATTATATTTTTTGAAACTTTTTAAACATGCTTTTAAATACAATTTATTACAGGTAAAATTTTAACCATAATAGCATATTTGCTTCCCGTGTTTTTTAATATACTTCTTAAGATAGATTCAGTAGTTCGATAACTTAGTGAATTTCTAGGGTTCAACCAATGCAATTGGGCTGAGACGAGCATTTGTTTATTAGTGAAACATCCCATCCGCAATGCCTTGATTTTGCGATGTTTTCCGGCGCTGCAATCAATTACGAGTTAGTAGCTCAAGTGGTCGAAACGCACAGAAATGAAAGAAATTAAGATGGATTGGATCTGATGGTTTAGACTCCCTCTAAATTTGCCAACAATCTCATATTATTCATATTATATTGATGATTTTTGCGAAGCTAGGTACAAATCAATGAGCCTTCTTTCTCGTTGTCTGTTAAGTCAAGTAAATATGGCTACACCACGCTGCGCGAACAAAAATCAAAGCGGGTTCCTATATGAGATGTTGATATGGAAAGAATTGCAGTTATCCTGGCAAACTCCCTAGTATTTTTACAGACGATCAATTATCTTGGCATTTTCTGGTAATTTGGAGTCTTGTTGCCCAGCAGTACGCGCCATCGCTGTGAACAAACCAATGGGAGTATTTAATAAATCTACAAGTGTGGCTTGACCCGCAATGCCTGCGGCGGGATGCGCCAACGCCTTTTTAATATCCCGTGGTACTTCCTTCAATAACCAACGTGCCAAACGATAGCCACATTCTTTAAGTGTAATTTCTCGCATCAAATCTACGCCGTGCAGTTCGTGCAGATAGCGATTTGAGCGTCCATAGCGCCGCCATTGACTTTGCAGTTCTTTAAGTGTGGCGCGGTGGCGGTGCTGAACGATCGCATTTGGGGCAAATTCCAAACGTCCGATGTTTTCACCCAAAATCCGCCAGCAAATATCGGCATCGCCACCAGTGGTAAGATAGGGACGAAATAAACCCGCTTTTTCTAAGGCAATGCGTCGTATCGCCAAATTAGCGGTTTGTCCATAAGGACGAAAGGCATGGTTAAGGGTATGCTTTTGCGACAAAGTTTCTTCACGGTCTGCGTGTTGTTCTAGTAGAGTTTTACCTGGTAGCGGCAAAATTTCACCAGCGACAATTACTACTTCCTTATTGACAAAAGGCTGAATTAATGAATCTAACCATTGAGGTTGTGGGCGACAATCTGCATCGGTAAAAACTATAATTTCGCTCACAGCAGCGCGAATCCCAGTATTACGAGCAGCATAAGAGCTTTGAATTTGGTTTTCGCTCAAGGGGCGAATTGTAATTGGACAGTTTTCGACAGATGTTTTGAGGATGGTGAGAGTGCGATCGCTACTGTTATTGTCTACCAATAAGTACTCTACCCGGTCTTTTGGGTAAGTTTGAGACAAGAGACAATTGATTAACTCTGGTAAATCGGTCTCACCGTTATAAATAGGAACAACCACCGACACCATTGGTAAAGGGGTGGTGGCGGTGGTTGCATCAACTGGCTGATGATTCATAAATCTGAGATTTGAGAGATGGGATTACTAACTAGTATTCCCAAACCGAAATCCTAGAACGGTATATTAAGCAGTTTTCGTAACTCCAAAAATCTGGATTTGGGAATACTACTATATAAACACCTATGAAGAAATCATTTGCATCAATCTAAAATTTCAGGTTATCGGCGCGGCTCATGGGTCGAGTGGGCTGATTTGCTGGTGGCTGGGCGAAGTTGTTATTTGATAAAATGGCGATCGCTCTGGCATATTGCGGATCGCTCTTAGTTCCGATTAAATCTGGATTAGAAGCTAATTGCCGCTCTTGTGCCTCTGTCAAGTCTAGCTTGACATCTGGGGCAATCCCTTTATGGTTAATATCTGTTCCCGCCGGAGTGTAGTAATGGGCAATAGTCACAGCCAAGCCGGAACCATCTGCAAGTTCATGAACTGACTGCACTAGGGCCTTACCAAAGGTTTGACCACCTACGACTACCGCCCGCTTATTATCCTTGAGTGCCCCTGTGAGAATTTCACTAGCACTAGCTGAATTCCCATCCACTAATACTGCCAAGGGACGATTTGTTAAAGCAGTGCGATTAGCTTTAGTTTCTTCAGTGCTGCCCACACGGTCTACTGTTTTGACAATTCCGCCGTCATTGTACCACATCCGAGCAATTTCAATGCTCGCTTGTAACAACCCGCCAGGATTTCCCCGCAAATCTAAGACATAAGAATCAACTTTCTTAGTGTTCAAATCGCGGATGGCTCGTTGCATTTGCTCTGCGGCGTGGGCGCTAAATTCCCGCAACCGGATATAACCAACGCGGCGATTTCCTTCTTGTCTGAGGGTATAACGTACCGTTGGTACTTCAATACTTGCTCTTGTCAGTTTCAACTCAAAGGCATTTTGCCCTGCTCGTCCCAGCCGTAGTTTGATGGGAGTACCCGCTTTGCCACGAATTAACTTGGAAGCGTCATCCACTTTCATTTTGAGAGTGGATTTGCCGTCAATTGCCAAAATTTCATCGCCTCCTTTGATCCCAGCTTTCAGTGCTGGAGAATTTTCTATGGCTTCGACGACAGTGAGGCGCTGAGTTTTTTCGTTTACTTCCATCCGAACGCCAATACCAGAGACTTCCCCAGATGTTTGGCTAGTTAGGGCTTCAAACTGTTTGGGGTCCATGAATCGAGTGTAAGGATCTCCCAACTTTTGTAAAGCTTCGCGGATGGCAGTGTATGCTTCTTCCCGGGAAGAATAGTCTTTGCTCAACAGGGTTTGTCTAGTTGCTTGCCAATCTTGTTGATTAAATTTACCATCAACATATTCATGATTTACCAGTTGCCAAACTTGGTCAACTATCATTTTCGGGCTGTCTTGTAGAGCTAAGGCGGCACGGACACCACGAGTCCAAGCGGAGCCGAATACAGACATCGTAGCAGTCGTAGCGATCGCTCCACCAATCAAGGCTACTTGGAGCGGTGAGTAACTTTTCGCAGATTGGTTCATGTATATTAACTGGAATAATTGTGTTGTTGACAGTTTAGCAATCAGGCTTTCCAGAAATTTTTAAGTTTTTATACCCCAAACTAAGCTATGCTTTCTTCATCATTTTTATCGTTGTAATGATGCCGAAAATACTGCATTATTAACAACCATTTCTCAGTTTGTTAGCCGTCTCCGGAAGGCTATACTAAAGATGTGACACTTTGATTAGCGTCATGTTTGTACTGATTCATTACTTTTATAAGATAGCACTTTGATCGCTTAATTGCAGCCTTATTAGACAGCTATTAAATCAGGTTTTCTTACCGAAGTCATGAAACGTAAATTTACCATCAAATCGTTAATTTCTATTAAAAAAAATTTTTTTAATCTGTGGCAATTGTTACAAAAACTAACTGGTGTATTGTACTTTGTCTTAGGCACTTGGCTGATTTTTACTACTATAACCTTAGTTTTTGCTTCTTCACAGCCAGTAGATGCCTTCTTAGTGCTTGGTGGCAGTATTCGTCGAGAAACTTATGTGGCCCAACTAGCAAAACAATACCCGCAAACCCCAATTTTAATTTCTCATGGTTCCCCAGACCCCTGTATATGGTTAATTTTTCAGCCGCAATTAGTAGAGTTACAAAATGTTTGGTTAGAAAAGTGTGCGAATTCTACTTTTGAAAATTTTTATTATGGTATTCCAATTCTCCGGCGTTGGGGAGTGCATAAAGTCATGTTGATTACTTCGCCAAGTCACTTACCCAGAGCTAAATGGATGGCACAGATTCTCTTGGGCGCTCATGGTATTTGGGTAGAGCCTGAAATTGTTGAGGAGTCGGGCATTCCTGGCAATAATGAATCTTGGGGCAAAACTGGATTAGATTTAACGCGTAGCCTATTGTGGGCAATTTTCAGTCAAATTATTCAACCGGAATGCTCAAATGTAACAAAGCTTGCTGAAGTAGATATGCAAGCTTGGGAGCATAAAGGTTTTCATTGTGAACACCAAGGAGGGTTGAGAAGATAAC